>JAICRA010000205.1 GCA_025937615.1 Thermomicrobiales bacterium
AATCGCAGGATTTTCTCGCCTCCGCTCGCCCCGATCTGGCCGGTGAAGTAGGCGGCATAGTGCAGGCTGTGGCGCTTGGTCTGGAGAGCGCTCCATCTTCGCTGATTCATGGTGACCTCAAACCGGACCACATCCTGATCGCCGGCGATCGGGTCGGTCTCATCGATTTTGATCTCCTCGCCGTCGCCGATCCGGTAGTCGACGTCGCCCATCTCCTGGCATTCTTGCACAAGCCCGAAAAGCGCTCCCGGTCTCTCGGCCAAGCAGCTGAGAACGTTGGTCAGGTATTCGTTGACGAATACTTCTCGCACGTTCCGGGCTCCTGGCGCGCCCGGCTACCCCTTTACCACGCGATGACGAGCATTCATAGAGCCGCCAGCTTGTCTAAACGACCGCGAGCAAATCAAAAATATCGTGTGGAGGATGTCTTGCAGGAAGGCCAGGCGTTCCTGGCCAGAGGTGCTGACGGCTCTCTTCCATCCTACAAGCGGCGACTGACACGATCAGCAGTCCGTTGACCGTGAGGTGCCCCTGCGATCCAGGGATACCGATAGAGGATTCTCGAACTTGAACTCGCGGAGGGCCTAAACAGGATGAGAGGGTCGGCAGACCGCGGTTCGAGCCGCCCGCTTGCAGGTTGGAGGTCACTTGAACCAAGTGATTTTTCGTTTCACGGATTCGGGGATCTGAAACCTGTTGAACTTCGTAAGATTTCGAAGCTCAGCATCCGTAGTGACCCGCCAATCGTCTCGATCGTCGATGGCGCCATCTTTGTGCCCGGTCGGGACGAGTCAGATTCCGATCAACTTAGAGTCGTTGGTGGCATCGTTACCCCCGATGGCGAGCCGATCGAAACTGCGCAGTTGCATCGCCGGGGTGGTAAGCACTTCGGTGGTCTGATCGAGGAAGTTTCGGTCTCGGCTGAGTCTGAACTGGATGAGGACGTCATCTACCTGGGACCGCTGTTCAACCACTACGGGCGCTTCTTGCTGGACTCTCTCGCGCGTGTCTGGTACCTGAACGAGGTCGATCCTTCCCTGAAGGTGGTTTTCAACAACACAACTTCGGCGAAAAACTCGAACTTGCTACAAGCCGCCTACCCGTCTTGGGTATTCAAGCTTTTGTCAGTATTTGGGATCCCGTTCGAGCGGATCCTCACGTTCGATAAACCGACGCGGGTGCAGCGCGCAGTCGTTCCCGAGCCGCTCTTCGAGCAACTCTACTCGGCGCATGTCGACATGGTGCGTCCGTTCCGAGAAGTAGCAGCCCGCATCGCCGCCGACGTGGTGGCGTCGGACCAGCCGCTTTACCTGAGTCGCCGCCGTCTGAGGAGTCCCGCGCGACCGATTATCGGTGAATTCGAGCTCGAAGATCTCCTCCGCCAGCAGGGTTTCGCAATCGCTTATCCCGAAACGCTGACGATCGAGGACCAGATTCGGCTGATCAATAGCCACTCAGACATTTTTTCTACCGTGGGGAGCGCTGCCCACAGCATCCTCTTTGCCCTTGGCAACCCAAGGCTGCATCTCCTGGCGGACCGGGAAAGCGTTCCGGGGAATTTCTTTCTCTGCTCTATGCTCGCTAACGCGCCGACTACAATAGTCAACTGCATGGGATCAGGAGATCGTGTCAGCACAAAAACTGAACGATTGTACAGAGGCGCCGAGACCGTCGGGAAGTCAGAGGCGATTCGTTCAAGCGGTACAGAGCTACGCCCACAGACCATGCCGCGGCTCCTCGAGGTGGATCGCGTAGTTGGTTACCTCGATCAGGGAGGTTTCCTCAAGAATTACTCGCCACCTGCGATGCCCAATCCTGGCACCGCCGAGAGCTTGAGGCAGCGATACGAGGAAGCCTGGTTTTACGTCCGCCTCCGCAAAACGTCGAACAATTTGGAATTACTGCCGGTGGGCCTTGAACGTGAAGCGCTCGAACTCGCTTCGGAATCCTGGCTGGTAAGCTTCATGCTTGCGCGGTACTACGCGCGAACTGGCGACCGCTCGACTGCAGATGCCTTGGTGAATCGCTTCGTAGCACTTGTTGCTGAGGAAACCGACGATGACCGATTGGCATACTATGGCGAGGATGTTCATGGAATGGCACGCCGAATCGCCCCCAAGTGCGAGCCTGAGACGGCCAAACGCCTAATGAAAATCATCACCGAGCGATTCCCGAAGAAAACGAGCGCCTAAACAGTCAGCGTCCCCCAATGATCTAACAATAGCGAGGTCAGGCGGTGGTTGCACAGGCGAGTGCAACCACCCGGCCCGCACTTTGCTAGAGTGCCGGGAGAATTGTGAGCTTCTCGTTGGGCTACTACAGAGCCCACCGGCTTTCGAAGCGCCCGGAGGAGAGTGTGGATATCGTATTGCCCGTCGCAGGGCTCGGCACCCGCCTGCGGCCGCAGACGTGGACGAAACCCAAACCACTCGTCAGCGTCGCCGGTAAGCCGATGCTGGCGCATGTGCTGGACCGGGTGCTCCCACTTGATCCCGTCAAGGTCGTTTTCATCACTGGGTTCCTTGGCGATCAGATCGAGTCCTGGGCACGAGACAACCTCGATGTTCCGCTTGCATTCGTCGAGCAGCCCGAGATGCGGGGTCAGACCGACGCCATTCTCCGCGTCCGAGACCTGGTCACAGGTGACGCGCTGATCCTCTTTCCGGACATGCTCTTCGAGGCCGATTTCTCGCCATTGCGTGACGTCGCCGCTGACGTCGTGATGTTTACGAAGGAGGTGGACGACCCGTCGGCGCTGGGCATCGCCGTCGTCGAGGATGGTCGCATCGTCCGCCTCGTCGAGAAACCGCAAGAACCGATCTCCAATCTTGCTGTGATCGGGATCTACTACGTGCGGCACATGCCGGACCTCTATGCGGCTATCGAAGAGCAGATGCGGCGTGGCCTCTCCCTCAAGAACGAGTACTTCATCGCCGACGCCATTCAGCTCATGATCGACGGCGGCTCCAGAGTGATTCCCCTGCCGGTGACGGAGTGGGAGGACTGCGGCAACGCGAAAACGCTGCTTGCAACCAATCGCTACTTGCTGCAACGGCAGAATCGCGAAGTTCCTTGCCGGAGCGGATCGGTGATCGTCTCGCCGTCGTTCGTCGCCGACGATGCCGTTATCGAGGACTCCATCGTTGGGCCGTTCGCCAGCATCGGCCCCGGTGTCACGGTTCGCGATAGCATCGTCCGCGACTGCATCATCGAAGAACGGGCCCGAATCAACCGTGCACTCCTCGACGACTCGATCGTCGGACGCCGGGCAAGCATCAGCGGACTGGCCCACGGTCTGAACGTCGGTGACGATGCGGTCGTGGGGGCATGACCGCAGAAGCGCCTGCTGATCGCTGGCTCGAGCTGACCGTAATCTGTGACGGCGAAGCGGTCGAGCCCGTGTCCGAGCTTTTTGCCTCACACGGCTTCAATCAGGGTGTCGCGATTGAAGAGGCGTTCACCCAAGACCCAGACGGCGACAATTTCGCGGTCGATCCGACTCGGCCCGTCGTCGTCCGCACCTTCCTCAATGCCGCCGATGTTGCGCCAGAAACCGTCGATAACATTCGGCAAGCGCTCTGGCATCTCAGCCGGCTCGGCTCGATCGGCGATTTGCGTGTCGCCGAACGTGCGGAGGAGGACTGGGCCAACGCATGGAAAGCACACTACAGCGTCCATCGCGTCGGACGCCGCGTTCTGGTCAAAGCACCCTGGCATGACTATGACCCGGCACCGAATGAGATCGTCGTCGAGCTCGATCCGGGCATGTCCTTCGGGACAGTTCTCCATCC
>JAICRA010000088.1 GCA_025937615.1 Thermomicrobiales bacterium
AGGATGTCGTCGAGTACTTTGGGACACCCGAAGATCCCGAGTTCCACATGGCATTCCATTTCCCGCTGATGCCGCGGATGTTCATGGCCATTCGCCGCGAGGATCGCCTCCCGATTGTCGAGATCATGACGCGCACACCGGACATCCCCGAGAGCTGCCAGTGGGCGATCTTCCTGCGTAACCATGACGAGTTGACGCTCGAGATGGTGACCGACGAAGAACGCGACTACATGTACTCCGAGTACGCCAAGGATTCGATGATGCGCCGCAACGTCGGCATCCGCCGCCGGCTGGCGCCACTGCTCGAAAACAGTCGCCGCAAGATCGAGCTCATGAACTCGCTGCTGCTGTCGCTGCCGGGGTCGCCTGTCATCTATTACGGCGACGAGCTGGGAATGGGGGACAACGTTTTTCTCGGCGACCGTAACGGCGTGCGGACGCCGATGCAGTGGTCAGGCGACCGTAACGCCGGTTTCTCCCGGGCCGATGCCGCGCGGCTCTATGAGCCGGTCATCGCCGACCCGGTCTATGGGTTTCAGGCGGTCAATGTCGAGGCGCAAGAGCGGCTGCCGACGTCGCTCCTGGAGTGGATGCGGCGCATCATCCGTGTCCGGAAGCGGTACCGCGCGTTTGGACGTGGCTCGCTTGAGTTCTTGAACGCCGACAACCGCACGGTGCTCGCCTATGTCCGCGCGTATGCGGATGAAGTGCTGTTGTGCGTGGTGAATCTCTCACGATTCGTGCAGCCGTCGCAGCTCGATCTCAGCGCATACGCCGGGTGGCAACCGGTCGAGCTGATCGGTGAGACGCCGTTCCCGCCGATCGGGGAGCTGCCCTACTTTTTGACTTTCGGTCCGCATAGTTTCTATTGGTTCAGGCTGGAGCGCCCGTCTCCGGGCACCGCATGAGGTCATCGAGCGCTTTGCAATCAGATGAGGTCAAGGCCGGCGCTATCCGATCGTTGCTCAGTGAGACCGGGGCGGAAGCGCTACCGATCTGGCTGGAGACTCGTCGCTGGTTCGCCGACAAAGGCCGCGACATCAGCGGGGCCGTGATCGAGGACGCGCTTGTCGAGCGCGTCGGGCCCGACTGGCTCGCGCTGGCGGTGGCGCGTGTTGCATTCACCGATGGAGGCACGGCTCGCTATCTCTTACCGCTGGCGTTGACCGAATCTCCCGGAGAGGCTGAAACCATCACCACGGTCGCGTCCGGTGACATCGCTGGTGTCGTCGTCGACTCGACTGTCAGACCGTGGTTTGGCGGTTGGCTGCTCGACCGGTTGGCTAGAGGGTCCGATCCGGCGCATGGGAACTGGAGCTTTGTCGCCCACCCGGCGGCCAGCGCCGATATCTCGGCTGCTCGTGGCACTGCCTCTACGGCCGTGCATGCGGAGCAGAGCAACTCGTCGCTGCGCTTCGACGACATCCTGATCCTCAAGCTCTTCCGGCGGCTGCAACCGGGACTCAACCCGGACGAAGAGGTCTTGCGTGCGCTGGCCGACGTGAACTTTGCGCGAGTGCCGCGCTTCCTGGGATCCGTGACCTGGCGCTCACCCGATGCAGCCATGTACGCGGTTGGGCTGGCGCAAGGGTTTGTCTCGAATGTCGGCGATGGTTGGGTCTGGATGCTGCAGCGGCTAGCCGCTGTTGCCGCGGGAGTTGTTGACCCTAGAGTCGACCGGTTTGTCGCCGAGCGGCTACTCGGTCAGCGAACTGGCGAGCTCCATGTCGCGCTTGGGACAGTCCCGGATCAGGAGTTTGCACCCGAGACGACTGACAGCGCGGCCATTGTCGCGGACATCGCACGCACGCGCGCCGCGACCGACGAGACGATCCAGCTGCTCCAAGAGCAGTGGGGGCATCTGCCCGAGTCGATCGCCAGCAGGCTGCCTGACGCAATCGAGGGGTTGCGGGAGCTCAGCGAGCGGGTGAATGGTTATTGGGATGAGCAAGGCACGCGGCGAGTTCGCGTTCATGGCGATTATCACCTCGGCCAGACGCTGCGGACCCCGGATCGAGACTGGGTCATCATCGACTTCGAGGGCGAGCCGGCACGTTCCCTGGAGGAGCGACGACAACGCGCGTCGGTGCTCAAGGACGTCGCCGGCATGCTGCGCTCGTTCGCCTATGCACGAGGCGCCGCCGAGCGGGCCGCGGGTGATGCTTCCGATCCCGCGGCCAAGGGCCGGCTCGAGGACTGGGAGATAGGGGCCCGGCGAGCGTTCCTCGAGGGCTACCGGCACGCGCTAGCCGGCTCGCACAGGCAATTCGTGCCGGAAGATGACGAAGGCTTCGCCCGCGCGCTGGCCGCTTGGGAGCTGGACAAGGCGCTCTACGAGGTCGCCTATGAGGCGCGGAACCGACCCAATTGGCTCGATCTTCCGTTGCGGTCGCTGCTCCCGGACGTCCTCGATCAGGCAGCCGACACGGCAGGAGGCGCCCCCGCGTAGCCCTGGCGCGGCGCCCAGTCTCCGTAGTCAATCGTTCCAAACGGATTGTCGCGCTCGCGCAACACGGCGAGGTAACTCTCGTCCTCGGCGGAAAACGTATCGGTCTCCGAGAGCGAGGCAAGCTGATTGAACCGTTCCAGGTGCTCTTGGAAGCGTTCGACGGCGTACTCCTTCGCCTGCATCGTAGTCACCAGGAATGGCCAGTCGCTACTCTGCAGGAGAAGAAGCTCTCGGGCCGTCTGATTGAGGATGTCCCGACGGGTGCCATCCGAGTCGGGAAAACGGGTAACCAATTCTTCCATGCGACGTTCGGCGGCGTGGATCAGTGGCCACATCCACTCCGTATCGTCATTCAGCCACGTGTAGTGCCCGCCGCCGGCTCCCCAGCTCGATTCGGGCAGCGACAGCACTTCGCGTGGCGGGTGCTCTTCGACGATTCGGCTCGCCGTGCTGAGCTCGACCGACGGCCGCGCAGAGAGCCCGCGCAGGACCGCTTTCAACCAGTCAACCCCCTCGAACCACCAGTGGCCGAAGAGCTCTGTGTCGTACGAGGCGGTGATGGATCCGAAATCGCCGGATTGCTCGTGAAACTGGCGCAACTGCTCCTCGACGAGGTGGACGTAATGGCCGGCGTGGGAGCGGACCTGATCAGCGGCGCGCTGTGGATCGTACGGTTGCTTCCGGCCAAGATCGACGCCCGCGCCGGATACCCGCCAATACTGCATGCCGGATTCGGCGTCCTTGCGGTGAAACTCACGATACACGAAGTCCCCGGGGTACCCGAATGCCGCCGACCACACCTGCTGGCCGGTCCGCTCATGCCGGGCCAGTACAGCCACTTGCCCCGGGGCGTCGCCAACCCAGTAGGGCCGAAGTGATGTTCCCGGGGCCAGTTGCTGATCGGGCTCCGGCGGGGTGATCGTCGAGGCATAGCGCCGGGCGATCATGCCATACGGTCCGATCGTCCCGGGCACGGCCATGCCGACCGGCCGGCCTCCCTCGACGGTGTGGGTTTCGCTGAAGAAGACCAGGAGCCCATCCTCGGCAAGGAATGATTCCAAACCGGGCCGGCGCACAACCCGTTCCCTCTCATCTTCGATGATCGCGGGCCGATAGGCGCACTCGGGAAGCCAGACCGCTTGCGGCGATCGCCCAAACCGGCGGCGGTAGGTTTCGACACCGGTGTGAAGCTGCCCGTGGATCGAGGAATCACGAGAGAGGAGCGGCAGGTAGCCGTGGGTGGCGGCGCTGGTGGCGATCTCGAGGAGTCCTTCGTCCTGCAGCGTGCGGAACGCGCCGAGTAGGTCGCTGCCAAATCGGTGCTGAAACGACGTGAGCACCCGGGCGTACCAGTGGTGATAGAAACGAGCGAGATCGCGAAACGTGGCGTCGCCCGCCCGCTCGAAGCGGTCGACGTCCTGTGCGGCTTTGGCGGCCCGTTCTGCGGCATAGGCGATGAAGTGCTCCACGATGAGCGGGTCGGCCAGTTGCTCACCGAGGATCGGCGTGATACCGATGGTCAGCCGGAACGGCACGCCCTCTTCTCGCAGGTCATAGAGCGCGTTCAGAAGCGGAACATACGTTTCGGCAATCGCCTCATGCACCCACTCCTCGCCATGTGGCCACATCCCGGCCTGCCGGGCGTAGGGCAGATGGCTATGCAACATGAATGTGAAGGCCCCGACTGGCGCTGCCACGTCATTCCTCCCTAATCTGCTTCCCGATGTTCGGGATCGACGTCGTCTCGGATAGTTGGCCCGGTCTCATGGACTCCCATGCGGGTGCAGCACGTGGGTGGCATCCGGCGCCGTGTAGTCGTACGGATCATGGCCACGTGGAAGCTCGATCGCGCCTGACCGACCATAGGTGTCGGTCAGTTCGCGGAGCCCGTCCGCCAGCCCTTCGTGCAATTGGTGGGGAGCATAGCGCCAAGCCCAGTTGCCCGACGGACTCCCCGGGGTATTCATGCGCGCGTCATCGTCGAGACGCATCACATCCTGCAACGGGGCAATGGCGCGATCGGCGATCGACGCCAGCGCGGTGCGGATGAGGTCCCACGCGATGTCGCTGCCATCGCGCCCCAGGTATCGCTGCACGTTCGCGCGGACGGCATCCGGCAAGGTGCGGAACCAGCCAATGGTGGTCTGGTTGTCATGAGTCCCCGTGTAGACCACCGATTCTGGTACGTAATTGTGAGGAAGATAGGCATTGGTGGGGCCGCTGTCGAAGCCGAACTGCAGCACCTTCATACCTGGGTAACCGAGCTCTTCTCGCAACGCGACAACATCCGGGGTGATGAGTCCGAGATCCTCGACGACGAATGAAAGCTCTCCCAGTGCGCGCTCCATCGCATCGAAAATGGCGCGTCCTGGCCCCTGCTCCCAACGGCCGGCCGCGGCGGTGCGGGCATCAACTGGGACGACCCAGGAGGCGGCGAAGGCGCGGAAATGATCAATCCGCAGCATGTCGACTTGCTGGAGTGAGGACCGGACTCGATCGATCCACCAGGCATAACCAGTTTCGGCGCTGCGCTTCCAATCATAGATCGGATTTCCCCAGAACTGCCCCTCGGCGGTAAAGGCATCGGGAGGAACGCCGGCGACGACGGTTGGACGGCCATTCGGGTCGAGCCGGAACAGGTCTCGGTGCGCCCAGACATCGGCGCTGTCATAAGCGACGAAGATCGGTATGTCACCGAGCACGGTGATGCCCCGCTCGTTCGCGTAGCGACGCACCTCACTCCACTGACGATGAAACAGGAACTGGGTGAACTCGTGAAACCGAATCTCGTCTCGGAAACGCTCCTTCGCGGCAGCGAGGGCGTCCGGCTCCCTCAGGGCGATACCAGTCGGCCAGTCGCTCCAGGTGCCTTCTCCATGTGCGTTCTTCAACGCCATGAAGGTCACGTAGTCGTCGAGCCAACTTGCCTGCTCGTCACGAAAGGCGTCGAGTGTGGACCGATACTCCGGCGCGGCGCCGCGGCGGAAACGATCGAACGCCGTACGCAGGAGCGGCCGCTTGTAGGCGCGTACCTCGTCATACTCGACATATGACGTGGAAAATGAAGGGGCATCGTCGAAGTTGGCGGGGTCCAGCAAGCCATCACCCGCCAACCATGGCAGGGAGATGAGCAGCTCATTGCCGGCGAAGGCAGACGGTGACGCGTAGGGGGAATTTCCTAAGCCGATTGGGCCAAGCGGCAGTAATTGCCACAGCGTTTGGCGACCTCGAGCGAGCCAATCAACGAAACGAAACGCGGCCTCTCCAAAGTCCCCGATCCCATGCGGTCCGGGAAACGATGTTGGGTGACAGATTACGCCGCTCTGGCGGCTGCGAACTCGCTCCATTGAAACTTCCACGTCCGGACACGAGAGTCAAACGCTAGTGACCGTGCTCCTCGCCGCCTTCGGCACCAACCCCGGAAATCACGCGCGAGCGCGGCACGATGACTAGCGCCTGCCGCGGGACACGCGGTACCGCTCGCGGCACGTAGCCACCGTCCGCAGTGTCTCCTCGAGATCGTGCCACCCGAGGACCTCGGTCTGCTTCGGTTCGAGCTGCTTGTACGTCGCGAAGAAGGTCTCGATCTCGCGCAACCAGTGGTCCCCGATATCAGCCAGCGTTCGCACGTGGGCGTAGCGTGGATCCCCTACCGGCACGGCGAGAACCTTGAAGTCCGAGCCCTTCTCGTCGTGCATATCAAGGCCACCGAGCGGTCGAGCTGGGATCAGGCATCCTGGGAACGTCGGTTCCTGCACGAGGACGAGCACGTCGAGGGAATCGCCGTCCTCACCTAACGTCTCGGTGATGAATCCATAGTCTGTCGGATAGTGCACCGATGAATAGAGAACCCGATCGAGGAGAAAGCGTCCGGTGCTTTCGTCGTACTCGTACTTGTTCCGGCTACCGCGGGGGATCTCGATGAACGCGAGCACCAAGCCAACGTCATCGTCGCGCTGAATCGCCAACCTCTCTCCTGTCCCCTCCCGGAGCGCGGTGGCTGTCCCTTCGGGCATGCGGTTCCTCCCCGCGCCGACTCGGCAATGTCCTCTGTTCACGTGTTTTAGCAAATTCCAGGCCGGACCCAACCACCCGCAGGCAGGCGAATCCGGAAATAACGAAGACCCGCGCTCAGCGGGTCTTCAACGAGAACGAGATTGGTGTGCCTTGCGGATCAGCCAGTCTCGCCGCTCGCGGCGGAGGCAGCATCAACAGCCTCGTCCGTCTCGTCCGGAGCCGCCTCTTCGGTGTTGGGACC
>JAICRA010000386.1 GCA_025937615.1 Thermomicrobiales bacterium
GCTACTGTTGACGTCCATCACTGCCCTCCCGACTCCGCGGCCGGACGTCCCGGCGTGCCCCTAGTGTAGCAGTGAAAAGCCGCTAGTGGTTCATTTCTCGCGCCCAACTTCAAGAGTGGTCAATTCAGGTGGCGGCGCAAGCCACTCCTCCGCCCAGGTCGACACCGCCGCGATCACTTCGCTGAGCGCCTGTCCCTTTTCCGTCAGCGCGTAGTCCACCCGAACCGGCGTCGAGGCGACGACGGTGCGCGTGACAATCCCCTCCGCCTCCAGCTCTTTCAGTCGCTCGGAGAGAAGCCGGTCACTCAATCCCGGCACGACTGAGGCGATATCGCTGAAGCGGGCTTCGCCCGAGAGCATCGCGCGCAGGATCGCGCCCGTCCATCGCCGACCAATCAGTTCGATCGCATGGTGATAGCTAGGGCAGAAGGCGCTGAGATGGACGCCGCATTCATCACGTTCTTGATCGTTCATGGGAGCCATCTTCTCACCTCGGACCATCGTTCGCGACTATCATGGTTAGTTACTTGACAAAGGTAAGTTACTTACGATATAGTATAGCACGCCGCAGGAATTGAGGTCCGGTTCGTGCCTGGAGATGCCAGCACGGCTGGTAGACATTTCGTCCATAGTTGAGGAGAAGAGGGATGAGCACGACGCAAGCCACTACCGCGGATACGGCCACCAGAACGGTCTGGATGATCGATCCCAGCCATTCCGGTGCCGCGTTCACCGTGCGACACATGTTCACCAAGGTGCGCGGCCGCTTTACCGAGCTATCCGGCACGATCGAGACCGAGGGCGACAGCTTCACAGACGGCCAGGTTTCGGTCGAGATCAATGCCGATACCATCGACACCAACGACGCGCAACGCGATGCCCACCTGCGCACCAACGATTTCTTCGGCACCGGCGAGAACCCCACCATCACGTTTACGTCGACTTCGGTCACGCCCCGGAGCGACAACCACTTCATGGTGCACGGCGATCTCAAGATCCGCGGTGTCACCCGCCCGGTCACGCTGGAAGCCGAATACGAGGGCGGCGGCAAGACCCCATTTGGCACTGAGGTGGCGTCCTGGACCGCGCGGACCGAGATCGACCGCAAGGACTTCGACCTGACCTGGAACGCACCGCTCGAAGCCGGCGGCTTTCTCGTCGGCGACGACGTCAAGATCGAGCTCGATATCGAAGCGGTCAAGCAATCCTAACGAAGGTCATGGGGTCACGGGATGATCGGGTGATCGGAAGAACGAGAAACCATCTCCTAATCACCCATCATCGCGAGCGAAGCGAGTAATCACCCCATCATCCATCACCCTCGCTCGTCCCAAACGCCTCGTCAAGGATCGCCCGAGCGGCGTCGAGCTCATCGCGGTTGACGGTGTGCCCCATTCCCCGATACAGGCGAACGTCAACCGCTGCTCCCAGCCGGTCCAACGCCCCGGCGGACTCCTCGACCCGTTCCTTTGGGATATGAGGATCGACATCGCTGCAGCCGAGGAAGACCGGTGTGCCGTCCAGGGAACCGGCGAAGTCGAACGGGATCCCCGGCGGGCCGATCAGTCCGCCGCTGAACCCGATCAC
>JAICRA010000346.1 GCA_025937615.1 Thermomicrobiales bacterium
ATCGGCGGCTGAGCGAAGTAATCAGGACAGAAAGAGCAGCGGCGAGCATTTGCTCGCCGCTCTTGATGATCGCCGGCTAGAAGAGAGCGCTCAGTCGAGCAGATCTGGTACGTTGGCGTCGGTCGACACGCCACCGGTGATCTCCAGATCCGTGACCCCGACGACATCGCTGGCATCGACCGTTTGATCTTCGTCGAGCACAAGAAAGACGTCGACCGCAACGGTCTCCGTTGGACGAAGGGCGAGAGTGTCACTTGGCTCGAGCGATCCCAAACTGCCGTCGATGCTCGACTCGATGAAGAGAGCCGGGTCGCTGCCCACGTTTTCCGGCAGCTCGCTACCCAACTCGTAGGCGCCGGGCGGCAAGTCAGTGAACTCGACGCGGCCCGAATTGTCGCCGGACACCCCCGTGACGGCCTCGAAAGCGGCGTCGTGGATACTTCCCGTGCCGCTCAGCGAAAGTGGGACACCGCCGGCGAGCGCCTGACACTCGGTTGCCCACTCGTCGCGGTTGGCGCCGGCGTCAGTTCCCGCCGGGCATCCAAAAACGTTGACGTGAACGCGGCCGGTGGTTCCGGCAAACTCTGGTGCGAGACCGACCGAGACATCGATGCCAAAGGCATCGAGCCGGTCGTCGTCGGGGATGGTCGTAGCGACGAGTTGGCCCTGATAGCGCGGCGCCGCGAGATCCGAACCCGGCCCCGGCAGTAGCACGCTGTACTCGCCCGAGCGGAGTCCTTCAAAGGACACGGCGGCGCTGCCCGGATCGAGACAGCGGGAGAGGAGTGGCGGTTTGGTCAAGTCGGGATCGGTGCTGGGAAAGAGGGCAAGACACAGCTGCTCCCCTTCGACCAGACCATCGTCCGGAAAGAGGACGTTGACCCCAAGAGAATGCGCTGTCGTAGTCTCGGATTCCTGCGCGGCAACCCCAACCGGCAGCCAGAGCCCAGTCAGCAACGCGGCGACAATCGCCACAACGGACGACCATCGACCGGCGCATGTGACTAGCTGGCTAGCAGTACAGTCGTTGACGCGCATGACCTCTCCCGGCCCTGCGGGGTTCCCGTAGCGAGTATAGACGAAGGCGGGCAAAACAACCCATTCCCTGGGCCTCTCTCGGGTCCTAATATGTGCAACGCGCGAACGATCTCGGATGTTTCTGGGAGTCACAGAATGGAACACCGTCCGGAATGAGTGAATCAGGTCAAGATCTGTCAACTCCGCTACGCACTGTCGTCGTCGCCATGAGCGCCCCGAAGGGGGTCCTTTCCCAATTCCGAGCCGAATTTCCGGAGATCCGGTTCATCGTGCCGAGCGATGGCAACGGAGATGATGGCGACTCAGAACCTGGCGATGGTTCGCCAACGGAAGATGATGTCAAAGATGCGGATGCGATCATCGGCTGGGAGCTGCCGGCCGACCTGCTCGCGGCCGCCACTCGCCTCCGTTGGATGCACGCCGGGGGCGCCGGTGTCGAGCGCTATGAATTAGCGCAGTTCGCGGCGCGTGGAGTGATGCTCACCAACTCGAGCGGCGTCTCCGCGCCAAACATGGCGGAACACGTCCTCGGCATGATGATCGCGCTGACGCGTCGCTTCCCGCGATTGATCGTGGCGCAGACCCGCCGGCAATGGCGAGACGAGGCAACGCATCGTGAGGTGGGTGAGCTCCTGGGCCAAACCCTGCTTGTCGCCGGTACCGGTGACATCGGATGCGCCGTGGCGCAGCGAGCCGCGGCGTTCGGCATGCGCGTCAACGGTCTGAGGAGACGCGCGGACGCGTCACCTCCTCCAGGATTCGAGCGGGTGTTTGCGATCGGGGATCTGCACGCGGCCCTGGCGGATGCGGATCATGTCGTCGTGACCCTCCCGGATACACCGAGCTCCCGCGGTCTGTTCGATGCGGCGGCGTTTGCCACGATGAAGCCGGGAGCCGCCATCTACAACGTCGGGCGGGGACCGGTG
>JAICRA010000085.1 GCA_025937615.1 Thermomicrobiales bacterium
ACGGCGTCGCTCAAGAGCGTACAGTCCTCCCTCCGCTCCTTCTGCCGCTGGCTTCACGCGACAGGTCTGCTTCAGACAGACCTCCTGACCGGGGCGGGCAGCCCACGGTTGTCCCAGACGATCAAAGAGACGTTCTCGGCGCATGGATGGGTCGCGTGAGCGCTACGAGGTGATTGTCGTCTGGACCGGGAGACCGGCTGAACGGCCTTGCACAGCATTGAGCCAGCTCTTCAGTACCGCATGCAGCGCCGCCGCTCCGATGATCGGCGTTTCGGGCGCCGTGAACGCTGCGGGGTAGAGCACAAACGGCTGGGTTTGCGGCCCACCGAGTCCCCCGTGGCACCCGACCAACTCCTCGAAGGCGGCCACTTCGCCGGTGGCCGGGTCCAATAGGCTGTTGACCAGGAAGTCCGGTGCGTTCCCGAATCCATTGGTCCGTTTCAGGTGGAGCTTGGCGTTTGGGCCAAAGGGCGTCAGCGGGTCGATACCGACGGCGTAGTTGTGCTCCAGGTAGAAGAGTCCTTTGGATCCAACAACGAGCCCGCCATCGCTCTCCGAGTTCACCATCACGAAGCCGATGCCCTCATGCCGGACCAGACCTCGTAACAAGTCCGGATAGGTGTCGACGATCTGCTCGTACGTCATGCGCTCCGGCAAATCCGGGAAGGAAATCAGACCGAGGTTGCCGGAGGCCAGGACGACGACATTGGCGGTGTCGGATGCGGCACTGGACTGCTGCGGGCTCTTCGGGTCGTCACTGATGACGATCCCGCCGTTGCTCGTTCGCCCTTGCAGCGCACGGTGCAGAAGACGAGAGGTCCGGCTGTCCTGACGTGCCGCCTCGGTCAATGCAAGGTTAACGTAACCATCGTCTTCGTCAGCTGACTCGAAACCGTTGACTTGGTGATTGGGCGAGACCAGATCCGTGACCAGTTCGGACAGCGTCTGCCCGTAACGCTGCTTGAACGTAGCACCCATACTCTGGCCGTGGTCCGAGAGAACGACAAAGTGGTAAGGACGAGGCGCAGCGGCTGCCGCCCGCTCCAGGCGAGCGAAAGCCCCATCAATCGTGCGAAGGACCGCAAAAGCATCCGGCCGGTCGATCCCGGAGTGATGCGCGACTTCATCGTAGGCGAAAAAGGTCGCATAGACAGCCGGTACACCCCGGAACATGTCTGAGATCAGCATGAACACGCCGGCTTCTTGCATGGCCGTCGTCGTGCCGGAGCGCACGAGCGCGTACTTGAAATGCCGATCGATGCGGGGGCGTTCGTCTCGGTGCACCTGCGCCCGCGCCTGTCGCCGCTCCCGAGTAACGTCGCCGATAAAGAGTGCCAGCGTTCGGGCGAAGGTGTACGGGCTGGTGAAGAAAGCGACGTACGCGCGCGACGTGATCCGTTTCTTGTCGCCGACGGCGCTATAGGTGCAGAGACAATCGGGCGCATCGCCGGAAAAGATGTTCCAGCGACTAGCGCCTCCGTCAACTAGCAACCCTCGGCCGGTCGACAGCCGGTGCTCGACGTCGCTCGTCGTCGCCAGCTTGCTGGTGACCATCAGCTTGCCCGCCGGTTTGTCATACCAGCGGAAGGCGGGAATGTTCGTGTTGTCACCGAGGAGAATACCGGCCTGGCTGGCCGAGGTCTGGGACGAGAGATCCGGCTCCCAGCCAAGGAGCCGGTGAGTTCCGGTGGTCAACCAACGCTGGAGCGTTGGCATGTCTCCCTGGTCGAGGGCCCGGCGCAGGATCGGCTCGGCGAGGCCGTCGATCTCCAGGAAGAGCACCCCAGGCACGCTGGTTTTTGGGGTCGTTGCGTAAGAGCGCTGCAGCGGTCTGACGACGAACCAGTCGTAGGCGCGATCGTCACTGAGCGAAAAGAATGCGCCGATGATGACGTAGCCAATCGTGAGCACGAGGCTGATCAAAATGCCGGTCCAGATGCTGTCGATGGTGAGCCCCATGATGGGAACTTGACCGACCAGGTAGACGACCAGCCCGGTGAGTGCAAATGTCAGCACGGGAAAGAGGAGCGGATGGAATCGCGCCGAGAGGCTGTAGATGAACGGCCACGCCACCGCTAAGGCCAGCGAGATCACGACGGCGCCAACGAGCGCTGCTCTGAGTCCGGACAGGTTGAAGCCAGCCAAAAGCCAGGCGAGCAGCATGAGGAGCGCCGTCTGCGTCAGGGCAACGGCAAGTGCCCATCGCAAGAATCGACTCATCTCCGGCCCTCATTCTGGTATGGCGTCACTCGCATGGCGATGGCCACGCCAGCTTGACGAACGGGACAAGCGGCATCGTCGTGGATCGAATCCATTGGTGGCTCGGAAGCGACGGCCGGCCCGCCGTGGCGGCGCGAACCGACGCCCCGTGCAGGCGAGGCTAACTGGGACGGCGGTGTAGTGGCACCGGTCAAAGGACGTATTCGCGAGCGCTATATCGCGGGTTCGACACGCCGAGCTGCACTAGTGCTTCGCACTGCCATCTACGGAATACTCCACCAGACGGATGCCACTACAACCTCGTGCACTCTAGAGTGGCGCAACTGCGGTCGACGTTTGCGCTGCGACCGGATCCTGACAACCGTCCGCTTGAGTATTGCGTTACGTGAGTCTTGATGCACGTCCCGGAAGGTGAGCGATGCTAGAGAACGGTTCAGCGGGGACGACTTCGAGCGCCGGGGGCGGCGCTTCCGGCTACCGTCCCGAACAAACAACCCAGCAGACCGCCGTTTCCCCAGCCAGCACATCGGTCGGGGAAACCGATCTCACCCATCGGGCCAGATCGGCGGCAATCGACGTGGCGCGCGAAGCGCGGCCCTGGCGAGAAGACCAGAATTGGTGGGTGGTCGGAATCGAGGGACTGGTCGTATTACTCGTCGGCATTTACGCCGCGGTTCAGCCTGAGAACGCGGCCGGCATTATCCGCCAGCTCATCGCATTCGTGCTGCTCGTTATCAGCGCCGGTCGGATCATCGAGGGGTTCCGATTCCGCACGTCCGCGGCAGCGCCCTGGGCCGTCCTCCGCGGTGGTGTCGGGATCACCGTTGCCGCGCTGACACTCCTCTCGCCATTGTCCCAGTACATTCAAAGCGATGGCAGCAGGCAGATCCTGGGACTCGGCTTGCTGGCGTACGGGGTCCTGGGAGTCGTCGGAGCTCTCGCCGTGTCGGGAGAGCGTAGATATCGATGGGGAGCACTCGCCGGCGATGTGCTGGCGATCGTGCTGGGCTTCCTCACGCTCACCCGGGCGGCCGGCGAGCTGGCCGGCGGTCAGTTGCTTACCTGGGTACTGATTCTCGGTGGCATCGCGCTTCTCGTTCTTGCCTTCATGATTAGGAGTCGCATGGCCAGCGAGGCGTAATCGTGGCCTCGCAGATGCTCAACGACGCGACCTTTGCGCCGGGAAGCGTCGCGCTGCACCGTGAACCGACATCCGCGCCGACGATGACGTTGCGCGGGACGATCTTCAAGTCGCTCCTGCTCCTGCTCGTGGCGATCATCTTCGGCGCGTTTGGCTGGAACCGCGCGCTCGACTGGTTCTCCACCTCCTCTGGGCTCTGGTGGCTGATCGGCTACTTCCTGCTGATCGGCTTGACCATCATGGCCGCTGGTAACCCCGATCTTGCTTTCGCAGCCGGACTCCTGTACGCGGTGCTCATGGGTCTTTGGATGGGCGCGGTCTCCCGCGTCTACGAAGAGGCTTACGATGGGATCGTCGCTCAGGCGTTGCTGGCCTCAGTCGCCGCGTTCCTGGCCTGCCTGGTGCTCTACCTCACGGGCGCCGTGCGCGTCACCGCGAACCTGACTAGAGCGATCATCACCGCCACGCTGGGGATTCTTGTGCTCTACCTTGTCGGATGGCTCCTCAGTCTCTTCGGCGTCGACCTTCTCTTTATCACCTCGCCAACGCCGCTGGGAATCGCTCTCAGCGTCGGTATCTGTCTCGTCGCGGCGTTCAACCTCTTTCTCGACTTCGCCATCGTGGACAAGGGGATCGCGGCAGGGGCTCCCGTGGCGATGGAGTGGTACGCCGCGTTCGGTCTGCTCGCGACACTGGTCTGGCTCTACGCGGAACTTCTTCGCCTCCTGGCCCTGCTTCGCAACCGTTGACGGAGAGGCACGTCGGCGCGACATCCGATCGATCGCGGCGGCAGCTCGCTCGAGGCTAGCCGCGGTTCGCGATGCCGCGGGCCAAATACTCCGCTGGACGGATGGCGCTACACCCTCCTGCGCTCTACTCTGGGGAACTGCCCTCGGACGATCGGCCATGGCGATGCCGTCGGGCCTGCTGGGATTTCGGCCTGCGAGCCCAAATCGACGCTGTAGAGATACGGGCCGGCCTGAGCGGCCTTTCCTCGCTATGCGTCGCCCGTTCGATCGCCACGGCCAACCCGGCATGACCTAGACGATTGAGGAGCCAGTCGATGAAGACCTTGGTGGCGACACCGGTGCTTGGGGAGCCGATCGCGGCGGAGTGGCGAGCCTGGGGTCCGTACCTCTCGGAGCGGCAATGGGGCACTGTCCGGGAGGACTATTCCGAATTTGGCAATGCCTGGGATTACTTCCCACATGACCAGGCTCGATCCCGGGCGTACCGGTGGGGTGAAGACGGCCTCCTCGGGATCTCTGACGAGAAGCAACGGCTCTGCTTCGCCCTGGCCCTCTGGAATGGCGCCGACCCAATTTTGAAGGAACGGTTGTTCGGGCTCACCGGCAGCGAGGGCAACCATGGCGAGGACGTCAAGGAGTACTACTGGTACCTCGACGCGACGCCTACCCACTCCTACCTGCGAGGCCTGTACAAGTATCCCCAACGGGCATTTCCGTACGCCGACCTTGTCGAGGAGAACCGCCGGCGTGGCCGCGAGCAACCGGAGTACGAGCTGATCGACACCGGCGTCTTTGCCGAGGATCGCTACTTCGACGTCGAGGTGGAGTACGCCAAGGTCACCCCAAGCGATCTCCTGATCCGGATCACCGCGACCAACCGTGGGCCGGACCCCGCGCCACTGCACCTGTTGCCAACCCTCTGGTTCCGCAACACCTGGGCGTGGGGTTACGACGACCGCCGACCCGAGCTGCATGCCGTGTCGCCGCAGGGCGCGGCCCCAAACGGCGCCGAGGACATCGGAAGCCGGCTCGTCCAGGCCAGCCACCACGATCTCGGCGACTACTGGCTCGCATTTCAGGGGAACCCGAATCTCCTTTTCACCGAGAACGAGAGTAACGCGCAGCGACTATGGGGCGCTACCAACCGCACGCCCTTCGTCAAGGACGGGATCGGCGAGGCGGTCGTCGCCGGTCGCGATGACGCGGTCAACCCGGCCGGGAACGGCACCAAGGTCGCCGCCCACTACGTCCTCGACCTTGCCCCTGGTGAGACGCAGACGGTCCTCCTGCGCCTGGGGAGCGAGCGCAGCGCGGCGCCGTTCGCAGAGGCCGGGCGCATCTTCAGCGAGCGGATTGCCGAGGCCGACACGCTCTACGCGACACTCGGGGATGGCCGGTTGACCGAGGACGAGGCGCGGGTCCAGCGACAGGCGTTGGCCGGCTTGATCTGGAGCAAGCAGGTTTTCATTTTCGATGTGGCGCAATGGCTCGATGGTGATCCGGCGGGGCCGTCGCCGCCTGAGTCACGCAAGTACGGGCGCAATAGCCAGTGGCGGCACCACAACAGCAGTGACGTCATCTCGATGCCGGACAAATGGGAGTACCCCTGGTACGCGGCCTGGGACCTGGCCTTCCATTGCGTCGCCTTCGGCTTGATCGACGCGGGCTTCGCCAAGCAGCAACTCTTGCTCATGCTGCGAGAGTGGTACATGCACCCGAACGGCCAGATCCCGGCCTACGAATGGGCGTTCGGCGACGTCAATCCCCCCGTCCACATCGTGGCCGCTCGAGCGCTCTATCTGGAAGAGCAACGTCACAACGGCGAAGGCGACCGCGACTTCTTGGCGAGGATCTTCCACAAGCTCCTGATCAACTTCACCTGGTGGGTGAACCGCAAGGATGAAGAGGGGAACAACTTGTTTCAGGGCGGATTCCTTGGACTCGACAACATCAGCGTGATCGACCGCAGCATGGCCTTGCCGGAGGGTCTCTCCCTGGAGCAAGCCGATGGAACCGCCTGGATGGCAAGCTACTGCCTCAATATGGCGTGGGCGGCGGTGGAACTTGCACTGGGTGATCCGACATACGAAGACGTGGCAATCAAGTTCCTCGAGCACTACCTAGCCATCGCCGCGGCAATGAATGGGCTCGGCGGCGAAGGCAGCTACCTTTGGGACGAGGAGGACGGCTTCTACTATGACTTCTTGCGGGGAGCAGACGGCACGAGGATGCCCCTGAAGCTACGCTCGCTCGTTGGCCTGCTTCCCATCTTCCCGGTCATCGCGTTGACACAGCCTACGCGGGAGCGGTTGGAAGAGCAGGCGCCGGGCTTCGTCGAACGCATGCGTTGGTACGCCGACCGCCATCCGGAGTTGGCGAACTTGTTCCCGGAGCGGGTGCACTCCGATGGCGATCTCCGCCGCGTCTTGACCCTCGTACCGGAAGAGCGTTTGCGTCGTGTCCTGGCGCGGATGTTCGATCCGAATGAGTTCCTTAGCGACTACGGTATCCGGTCAATCAGCCGGTACTATCTCGACCATCCCTTCGAATTGCGCACCCGGGATCAGGTCTTGACGGTCCGGTACGAGCCGGCCGAGTCGAGTACCGGGATGTTTGGTGGCAACTCCAACTGGCGAGGTCCGATCTGGATGCCAGCGAATCTCGTCTTGATCGCTGGGTTGCGC
>JAICRA010000222.1 GCA_025937615.1 Thermomicrobiales bacterium
ACAGGCGACGTAGTTCACGATGTTCTCTGCCGCTTCGTGCGCGTTGATCGCGTACTCCTCGCTGGTGAGCTCGTCGAGCGTCAGGTTGACGGTCGTCTTGCTCGTGCCGTCCGCATCGATGTCGGTGAGCGGGGCGGCCACCTCGTCGAGGTCCTCGCAGGTTCCGAAGTGGATATGGACCGGGTGATCGCCGGTAGCGCCTTCGACCGTCAGTGAAACCTGCGTCCCCTCGTCGGTTTCGATCAGCTCGGCCTCACCGCTCATGCCCGAGTCGTTCAGCTCGTCGAGCGTGACGTAGACCTCACGTTCCTCCATCACCGGCGTCGATTCCGCGCCGCCACCGGTGGCGGTCGTGGTGCCAGTCGGCGCGTGATGCATGTGCTCGAAGCCCTGGTGCGGTGTGCCCACGTAGGGGAACTCCGTCAGGAACGGCACATCGTTTGCCGGCACGCCATCGCCGAGTTGCCCGTTAGCGCCGTTCTGGAACTCCTCACCGAGGAGGAAGCCGGCCGCAACACGTAGCTCGACATCGACGACGTCGTCTCGGAGCCGGCGCCCGTTGGGGAAGCCCGCGTTGTCACCGGCGATGACGCCGAGCGGGTTCTCCGTTTCCGACGGTGGGACGGCGACGTTGAGCCGCAGCATCTCGCTGGGAGTGACGTTCGCTGGCTGATTCAGTCCCGGCACGCCGGTCAGGAAGACTTGCACCAGATCGTCACGGCCCGATTCGGGCACGGCAACCAGGGCGTCGCCATAGAGCAAGTTGAGCAGCTTGGCGATCTCTGGATCGGTGACCGCACCCAGGAACTGCGCGTCGTTCCCGGGGTGGGAGGAGTTGAAGAGGTCCTTCGCTCCCAGCGGCGCCACCACCTCGTTGACGAGAGGCATGCCGAGACGGGAGATCTGGACGTGGTTGCCCGAGGCGGTCTGGGTGCCGGGTCCGAACACTAGAGTCGAAGGCCGCAAGGCAGTGGTCCAGACCCCGATGACGGCGTTGGCAGCCTCCGCGTCCGCGGGCGCCGCGCCGTCGCTGGTCAACTGCTCGACCGGCACCTGGATGGCCAGTGTCTGGACATTGAGACCAGCCAGGTCGTCGACGCCGCCACCCGCGTTGCCGGGCAACTGGCGGATGGTGAGCAGATCGCCGACGCCACCGAGATCCACCCAGAAGGGATCATCGCGCTGGCCGGCGAAGACCGTGATGCCGTCGCCGACCTCGGCGATTGCGTCCGAAGCAAGTGCCTCATAGTCCGGGGTCGATTTCGGCCCGATGTTGACCGGCGGCGTCATCAAGCCGCTGGCGATCTCGGTCAGCGTGCCGCCCCGCCCTTCGGAAAGGGTGTAGGTCTGGCGAACATTCAGGTTGGGGCTATCGAGTGCGTCGATCGGCCCGGAGTTGTAGAGGAACGAGTTGGGATTGACGATCTCGGTGTCGAAGTCCCACTGGTAGAAGATGTCCTCAATTGCGTCGCCGTTGTTGTCGATGTTGATCCGGTAAGCGACGTCGTCGCCGAAGCGATAGAAGTTGGGGAATCCGGCCGGGTCCTGCATCGGGTAGTAGTTGGCGATGAGGGTGACCGTCTCCGGATCGTCAGGGCTGACGAACGCGTAGAGATCGGTGGCATCGGCCGCCGGATCCTGGCTGATGAGGGGAGCTTCGCGGTGACTCGACGCGCCAGTTGGTGGAGCGCCCAGGTTGAAAACCGAGGACACCCCCACCATGGCCGCTACGGCGAGGCCGAGATGGGATGCTGTTCGCAGGTTCATGACGGATATCTCCTCTTCGAGCGTCGTGTCCACACGGTTGTGGACGCCTTGGTCGCGGTGTGCGCTGGACCACCACTTCGACTCCGAGTACGCCCCGGGGGAGACCTTCCCCCCTGCGCTGGCGAACAGATGGAGAGCGCGTCCGTGCCAGTTGATTGACCGTCCATGCGATGAGCCCTCCGGGCGATCTGTGCCCCATCTGCTTTTGTGCGCGGTCGATGTCGCTCGGTCATACGGGAGCTCGGTGATATCTGGATCATTCGGGCCGCTCGCATCGGAGTGGATGCGGTTCCGGGTGAAGTGGGCGCGAGGTCCCGCTGGTCGCGACGGAGACGGCGCAACCCAAAACGGACGCGTCCCAGATCGTGCCGAGTGGTACGCCGGTGAGCGCGGCGATCTAGTCGTGAGTGAGCCCGGCGAAGTACGCCAGCTCGATCGCCGATCCCTCTCCCACCAGAGAAGCGATCAGCGCTGTTCCAAAATGGCGTGCGTCAGCGGCGAGGGCCCTCTGTTGCGGACCGCTAGAGCGATGCCGTTGCCACGATCTCGCCGGTCGGGGCTTCGGTGCCCAGGGGCCCGGGTTCGGCGGTGATCGCCAGCGTGTCGTAGAGGGCGCGGTCGGCGACGACGGCGTGCTGGTCCGTCGGCTGGTCGAAAACCCCGGCTGGAACCGGGCCCTCGGCGCCGATCAACCAGACCTCGTAGACCTGATCCGGCGCCAGCGGCGGAAGATCGCTCACGTCGAGCATGAAGAGGTTGTCCTGAGGGTAATAGATGACCTCGCCGCGGGCCTCGGGAGCCGCGTCCGTGGGCGCGAGGGCGATCGTCTCGACCGCTGGAGTGGTAGCGATCTGCTCACGCAGGCGCAGGTTCCAGACAAGCAACCCGGCTGACAGCAGGAGCAGGATGGCCGCGGCGGCTGCCCAGGGGGCTGCCCTCGACCAGAAGGATGCGGGCATCCGGACCGGCTCAGGCATTGGAGTCGAGGGAATCGGAGTGGGCGCCGGCTCGGGAGCACGCGCTGTCGACAATGGCGCCGGAGCCGGTGTAGGTGATGCCGCCTCCGCCGCGATCGCCGCCGCGATACGCTCACGCAGGGCTGGGGGAGGCTCCATCGGCTCGATCGTGCTGGGCAGGCTGTCGACCGCGAGCCAGAGCTCGGCCATCTCCGCCTGGCACTCCGCGCACGTCGCCAGGTGCTCTCGCACCGTGGCGGCTTCTT
Source organism: Thermomicrobiales bacterium (assembly GCA_025937615.1). The sequence continues at coordinate 2,990 of JAICRA010000222.1, forward strand.
CGGCATCGACCGCGCCCAGAGCGAAGGCTCCGAGCAGGTCGCGCGTTGCGGCATGTCTGGCCACAGTCTGGTTAGGTTCCACGATTGAGCTCCGCCGGACCGGTCACCCCGGGCGCCGGTTCCGCCAACAGACCCGAGAGCCGCTTCAACCCGAGGCGCAGGCGACCTTTCACCGTTCCCAACGGCAGACCGTCGCGCTCCGCGATCTCGCGATGGGTAAGACCATCGAAGAATGCCATCTCGATCGCGCGACGCTGCTCGCCGGGCAGCGTCTCGACGGCCGAGCGCACTCGTTCGCTCTCGATGCGACCTGATACCTCGCTCCACGCGTCGGGAACCGACCGCCGATCAGCCATTGCGTCGAGCCCGGCCACGACAGGAGGCGCACCCGCCCGGCGCCGCAGCAGATCGATGGCACAGTGATGGATGATGGTCAAGAGCCAGGAGCGCGCGTTGCCGCGACTGACATCGAACGTCGCGGCGCGCCGCCAGACGCGCAGGTATGCGTCTTGCACCGCCTCCTCCGCCGCCCCGGCATCGCCGAGGATGCGGTAGGCGAGGCCATAGCCCATTCGCCCGT
>JAICRA010000224.1 GCA_025937615.1 Thermomicrobiales bacterium
CCTACCTCGAAGAGGGCGCAGTGCGCCTCGAGCGAGCATTTGGCGTCCAGCAAGACATTCCCTCCGCCGTCGTCGCCGTCATGGGTCAGCTGTGGCAGGTCGCCCCGCCCGCGGGACGGTTGTTGCTGGTGGTCGAGTGCGAAAGCGTCCTGGGCTGCGGCGGGCTGCGGCCGCTCGGTCCCGGTGTCGCCGAGATCAAGCGGATGTACGTGCTCTCCGGGGCGCGGGGTCGTGGCCTGGGCCGGCAGCTGCTCGATGCGCTTCTGGCAGCAGCGCGGCAGGCGGACTACCAGGAGGTCCGCCTGGATACTGACGGGCTCATGCCGGCGGCCCGCCATCTCTACCGGGCCGCCGGCTTCCAACCGTGCGCTTCGTACCCCGAGAGCGAGATCCCGGTAGAGTTCCACGATCGCTGGCTCTTCTTACGCCACGATCTGAGCGACCTGAATCGGTCTGAAAATGGCGCTACGCTTGCTCGGTCCCGGCGCTGTGAAGAGGGTGACGCGGCGCGGATTCGGGAATACACCGACGATGACTGGCCGTCCGTCTGGACGATCTTTCAGGAGGTCGTCACCGCCGGCGATACATACGCGTACGACCCGGCCTGGTCGTCAGAGCAGGCGCGGGAGATTTGGGTCGAGAGGCCACCCGGCCACACGGTTGTCGCCTGCGACGGATCGCGGCTGCTCGGGACGGCGAAGATGGGACCGAATCGACCCGGTCCAGGCTCGCACGTCGCCACTGCTAGCTTCATGGTCGTGACGGACGCGCGGGGCCGCGGAGTGGGGCGTGCACTTGGCGAGTACGCGCTCTCCTGGGCCCAGGAGCAGGGGTACGCCGCGATGCAGTTCAACGCCGTTGTCGAGTCAAATCACGCCGCGGTGCGACTCTGGCAGGAGCTTGGATTCCAGATCATCGGCACCGTTCCCGAGGCATTCACCCACCCGACCCTCGGCCGCGTCGGCCTGCACATCATGCACCGGTTCCTCTGAGTGCCGCGACACGGAGGAGGTGTCATATTGAGGAACATAGCATCTCATCCGTGAGGTGCCCTCGTATCCGGGACACGAGATTCCTCGCCTGCGGGCTCACAATGACACATTGGGGAAGCGCAAGATATGCAGCACGATAAGGTGCCAATCGACGCATCGCTCGTGCGCCGGCTGGTCTCCACGCAATTCCCCCAATGGGCCCATCTTCCCATCAGACCGGTTGAGCTCGGCGGGTGGGACAACCGCACGTTTCATCTCGGCTATCGGATGACCGTACGGCTCCCGAGCGCCGCGGCCTATGCCCTGCAGGTGGAAAAGGAGCACCACTGGTTGCCGAGACTCGCGCCGCATCTGCCGCTGCCCATCCCGGTCCCGCTGGCGATGGGACAGCCGGCCGATGGGTACCCCTGGCATTGGTCGGTCTATCGCTGGCTCGACGGTGAGGTCGCGTCGATCGAGTGCATCGCCGATCTCCGACAATTCGCGATCGACCTGGCCGAGTTCCTCGTCGCCCTCTACCGGATCGATGCCACCGGTGGGCCTCCGTCGGGACCGCAAAACTTCTATCGCGGCGGGTCGCTGACCGTCTACGACGACGAAACCCGCCAGGCGATCGCCGCGCTTGAGGGCGCCATCGATACTAAAGCCGCAACCGCCGTCTGGGAAGCGGCGCTGGCGGCGACGTGGCGCGGCTCGCCGGTCTGGGTCCACGGCGACGTCGCCGCAGGTAACCTCCTGGTGCGGGACGGGCGACTGAGCGCCGTAATCGACTTCGGCACCTCGGGCGTGGGCGATCCCGCATGCGATCTGGCGATCGCGTGGACACTTTTAGCCGGAGAAAGCCGGGAGACGTTTCGCGCGGCACTTCCCCTCGACGATGGCACCTGGACGCGAGGTCGTGGCTGGACTCTATGGAAAGCCCTCATAACCCTCGCCGCCCTCCCCGACGCCAACGCCCTCGCCGCAAGCGCGTCTAGACGAATCGCCGACCACGTGCTTGCCGAGCTGCGCGCGAGCCCGTAAGCGAGGTGAGACCGGGTCCTGGCGACCTAGGCGCTGAGGCGGTCGCGGATCGTCGTGAAGGCTGCGTGCATCACGGCCGTAAAGGCCGGTCCTACTGATGCCACAGTGCCCGCCTCTGCGTCGTCCCAGTTGAGAATCACCGCGAAGTAGACCCAGCGCTGCGCCACGTACATGCCGCCGGCGGCCGAGAGAACGTGATCCGTGAACGCGTCGAGGCTCCCCCCTTTGACAAAGGTGTTGACTCCAAGCGGGAAGATCTGGGCAATCTCGTCCTTCAACGACAGGAGCTGGCGGAAGGCGAGGCGCGTCTCGTTGTAGCGGAAGATTTCTCCGGTCAAGGCGCGCGCATAAAAGGCCACCAGATCGTCCGCCGAGCTAGCCATGGTGATCTCGTCGTTGAGCGCGAACCGCGGCGGATACGGCGTATCGTTGACCAGCGGCAGGAGCTTCGACCAGGTGAGGTTCCTCCAGTCGGGATCGCCGAACACATAGCCGATGAACTGGCGGGTGCTATCGGGGATACGCGTCTGATCGAGACCGAGCGAGGCGATGAGTTCGCGGACCCGCCCCGGCCCGACACGGTGTAGCGCCATGTCGGCGGCGGTGTCATCACTCTCTACGATCATCGCTTGCAGCACGGTGCGCGCCGTCACCTTCCCCGTCAGGTTGGGGGGATTGAAGATGGGGGAGCCGAGCGTAAAGACCGCCTCGTCGAGGACCAACTCCTCCTGCAGTTGCTCGACCAGTTGCACGGCAAGCGGGGTCGGCGCCGCGGGGTCGAGCGCCGCCTCGGCCTGACGGAGATACTCAGCCAGGACGAAGGCCTTGAAGGCGCTGGCGATGACCAGCTCGCGATCCGCGACGGATGCGGCCATCCACTCCGGGCGTCCCGCGTCCGGTGGCGCCCAGATTTTGAGGGCTTTGGTTCCCGGGAGCGCGTCGAAGAGCTCGATGACGTCGACGGCGAGGCCATCCTGTGTCAGCTCCTCGCCGATGGTAGTCGTCGTCACCGGCGTCGCATCTTGCGCCAGCATCCGATTGAGTCCGCCGCTCCCGACTGAAGCGGCCACGCCGAGCCCCCCAGCGCGCAGCGCTCCCCGCCGGGAAAGCCGGTTTTCCGTGAACGTCCTCAACCGCTGGCTGGTCATGGGCCGCAGCACCCCCGACGGACCCTGCATCTGCCAGTCCCGGTCATCTCTCACGCTTTGAGCTATCTCGCGCGGCCAACTCTACCGGACAACAGACGCGTGTCAAGAGAAGTCGTGCTGAAGAACGAAGCATCGCAACCGCATGCCGCGGTGGTTCCGGAGCACCGAGATGCTTCGCCTGCGGGCTCAGAATGACACCTTCTCCATGTCACTACCCCGGATCGTCAGCCGCCGGCAATCGCTGAGTCGCCTCAATGTCCAGCAGCGGCAGCACTGGGATCAGGAAAGTCACGGCGTCCGTGCTCGAAGTCAGCGATGTGCCG
>JAICRA010000273.1 GCA_025937615.1 Thermomicrobiales bacterium
GTGGCGCCTTACCTGCAGGTGGAAACGCACAGTACAGGCCAGCGTGGCGCGCTGCTGGCGTGCCGAGGACGGCACGCCGAGTCACCCAGCTGAGACAGATCTCGTGGGGTCTGGCCCTCGCTTCTAATCCATTCCGCTCCGCGGGTGCGAGTGGAGACCTACCTTAAATAAATACGGTCGGCTATGAGCACTCCCCAGTCTTCGTCGACGGCGGCCCGGTCACACAGAACACGCTCCTCATCACTCACGTCTACCTGTGGGAGAACGGAGAAGAGGGAGTACGCGGTGCCGTCGTATCTCGACCCCGTCTCAGCCGCGCTGTTGCTTCCTCATCGACCGCGTAACGCTTCGACAGCCTGACCAACTCCTCGCCGCTCACATCACCGGGTCCAAGATGAGCAACCAGTGCCAGGCTCGGGTGAGATCCTTTTCCTAGTGGCGATTCGTTGAATCCCCCTCAACATCTGGGCCGTCGACATCCGCCAAAATGGCACAGCTTCTGCGAGCGTTAGGTCGGAACGCACCGGCGCGATCCACGGTCACGCGAGATGGTCCCACACGACGCGCAGTGGCATCGGTTGCAAGGAGGCACAAGGTGACCAGCGGCCGGAATGAGGAGTTTTATGAGGGCGATCGCGACACAGTCCTGTCGACGGCTGGCATCGGTGAGACGATGCAGGAGGTGCTGGCACGGCGGTGGAGTCGGCGTGGGTTAGTGAAGGGCGGACTCGCCGTCGGGTTGGTGCTCACCGCCGCCGGCCGGGATCTTCGCGGCGCAAGCGCTCAGGGCGCCACACCGGTTGCCGGTGAGGCGGCGCGAACCGGCGGGCTCACCTTCGTGCCGATCACGCTGGATACGGGTGACGACATCGTGGTCGCGGCTGGCCACACTGCCGTTCCGTTCCTACGTTGGGGTGACCCGATCATGGCGGGCGCGCCAGAATGGGATCTCACGAACCAATCGGCCGCGGCTCAGGAGCAGCAGTTTGGCTACAACTGCGACTGGCTTGAGTTCTTTCCGCTGCCGCTGGGTTCTGAAAGCTCTGACCATGGGCTGCTCGTGATCAACCATGAGTACACCAACCCCGAGCTGATGTTCCCCGGCTATTTGACCAGGAATCCCGAATTCGACGCGATAGCGACCCCCGACAACGCGCCACCGGAGATTCCTGAATTCCTCACCAATCCGACCCAGGAGACCGTCGACGTCGAACTTGCCGCCCACGGCCTGAGCATCGTCGAGGTGCAGCGCACCGATGCAGGCCAGTGGCAGCTTGTCCAGGACTCTCCGTACAACCGGCGCATCACTGCCAAGACGCCGATGCAAGTGACCGGTCCGGCGGCTGGCATCGACCTGCTGCAGACGAGCGACGACCCTACTGGCACGCAGGTGCTCGGGACGATCAACAACTGTGCCGGCGGCACGACCCCGTGGGGCACCGCGCTGACCGGTGAGGAGAACTTCCAGCAGTACTTCGCCAACCTGTCCGCCTTGCCAGAAGACGATCCGCTTTGGACCCTGCACGAACGCTATGGTGTCGGCGAGGGGGCGTCGGAGCGGCGCTGGGAAGAGTTCTACCCACGCTTCGACCTGGCGCAGGAGCCAAACGAGCCGCTGCGCTTCGGCTGGATCGTCGAGATCGATCCATACGACGCGGCTTCGACGCCGAAGAAACGCACCGCCCTTGGCCGCGTCAAGCACGAGGGCGCCACGACAGCGGTTGCTCCAGGGGGTCAGGTCGCCCTCTACAGCGGTGACGACGAGCGCTTTGACTACGCCTACAAGTTCGTCACCAGTGGCACGTACAACCCGGACGATCGCGCCGCCAACGCTGATCTGCTCGACGAGGGCACGCTCTACGTCGCCAAGTTCAACGATGACGGTACGGGCGAGTGGCTGCCGCTGGTCCATGGCGAAGAGCCCCTGACTGAAGCCAACGGTTTCGCTTCACAAGGCGAAGTCGTGGCCAAGACCCGCCTCGCCGCCGATGCGCTCGGCGCCACGAAGATGGATCGACCGGAGGACTTCGAGACCAACCCGATCACCGGCAAGGTCTACCTCGTCTGCACCAACAACAACGAGCGCACGCTGGAGCAAGCCGATCTTGCCAACCCGCGGCCCCATAACTTTGCCGGTCACATCATCGAGATCAGTGAGGACAACGGAGATCATGCCGGGAAGACCTTCACCTGGGAGATCTTCATCCTCGCCGGTGATCCTACGGACAGCGGCACCTGGTACGGTGGCTATGCGGGCGACGACGTCAGCCCCTTCGCCGCGCCGGACAACCTGACGTTCGACGACGACGGCAACATTTGGATCGCGACCGACGGTATGCCGAACAATCTCCCCGGCAACGATGGCCTCTTTGCCGCTCCCACCGCAGGCGAGGAGCGCGGCCGCTCGATGCAGTTCTTCAGCACCGTTCCCGGGGCCGAGTGCTGCGGTCCGGTCTTCAACCCGGACAACACCGCCCTCTGGGTCTCGGTCCAGCACCCGGGCGAGGAGGGGACACTAGAGGAGCCAATCAGCATGTGGCCGGATGGCGAAGGTGCGCCGCGGCCATCGGTCGTCTTGATCACAGCCACCGATCCCGGGATGCGTGTCGGACGGGCGAGCTAGCGCCAGGCGAGAGCCATCAGAGAAGCTACGCGGTTTCGCGTATGGAGTGACAGCGTCATGCTGACTTCCCCCCTGGTCTCGATGACTCATGACACGGTCAGGAGCCGAGCAATGTCACTAGGCCGGTGCGGGGAGGATGTTTTGGTTCATGCAGAAGAGATTGGTCGGGTCGTAGGTCCGCTTGACGTCTGCCAGCCGCGCATAGATGGCCGGGCCATAGGCGGCCCGGACTCGGTCCGGCTCCTCGACGACGGCCTCCCCCAGGTA
>JAICRA010000155.1 GCA_025937615.1 Thermomicrobiales bacterium
AACGAGGTCTCTCCTACCTCTTCATCAGTCACGACCTCGGCGTTGTCCGTCACATCTCGAACGAGGTGGCAGTGATGTACCTCGGGGTGATCGTTGAACGCGCGCCGACCGCTGCGCTGTACGAGCAACCTTTGCACCCCTATACGCGCGCGCTTCTGTCTGCGGCGCCGGTGGCCAATCCTCGCCTGCGACGCGAGCGGCCGCCGATCCTGGGTGATCCGCCGAGTCCGCTGTTTCCACCGTCAGGCTGTCGATTCCGCACGCGATGTCCATTCGCCACCGAGCGATGCGCCGTCGAAATTCCAGGCCTCAGGGAACTCGAACCGGGGCATTGGGTTGCCTGTCACTACGCGGAAAACTTCCAATTCACCGCCGGAATGACCTGAACACGGAATATCGGGCAATCAAGCCTTTGTTATGATCGGCAGGAGCACGGGAACCTTGTCGGTGTGTCGTGAGCGTGATGGCGCCCAGTCTCAGGTTCTCGCGAGGAATTCCGCTCCGGTCCGCCTCGATAGACACCTGGGTCACGCAATGGCTCTAGCCCATGTCGATGGCGCCGGAATGCGGTCGGGCAGTGGCCGATGAAGATCGCCCTGGTCTCCCCTTACGACACGGCGCATCCCGGCGGGGTGTTCGAGCACATTGCCCACTTGCGCACCGAGTTCGTGCGGCATGGACATGACGTGACAGTGCTGGCGCCACGCGGCCGCAAGGGTGGCCTGGAAGTTCGCGACGGGTTCTATGGGATCGGACGGACTGTCCCGATCCCCGCCAACGGAAGCACCGTCCGCGTGACGTTCGACGTGACCCTCTACACGGCGGTCAAGGCACTTCTTCGTCAGGAACAGTTCGACGTCATCCATCTGCACGAACCGCTCATTCCAGTCTTGCCGTATCTGGTGCTGCTCAACTCGCGATCGGTAAATGTCGCGACGTTCCATGCGTTCCGGGCCTCGAGCCCGTGGTACACCGCCTTCAAGCCGTACATGACATTCATGATGTCACGTCTGGACGCCCGCATCGCCGTCTCCGAGCCGGCACGCGACTTCGTCAGCCAGTACTTTCATGGTCCGTACGACATCGTGCCCAACGGCATCGACGTAGACCGGTTCCATGATGTCGAGCCGTTCACCTGGGCAGGCGACGGCACTCCCCGCATCCTCTTCGTTGGCAGGTATAACGAACCACGCAAGGGCTTCAAGTACCTTCTGCGCGCCATGCCATCGATCCACCAGCAATTTCCCGAAGCCAGGTTAGTGGTCGTGGGCGGGGGCAAGCGCGACCGGTTCGACGGGCTGATGGAGCGCTATGGGGTGCGCAACGTCGATTTCGTCGGGCTCGTCACGCCAGCAGAACTTCCGCGCTACTACGCGAGCTGCGATCTCTTCTGCGCTCCGTCGATATCCGGAGAGAGCTTCGGTATCGTGCTGCTCGAAGCGATGGCCTCGGGCAGACCCGTCGTTGCCGGGGATATTCCAGGTTATCGCAGCGTTATGACGAATGGGAAGGAAGGGTTGCTGGCGCCACCGAAAGATCCGCACGCCCTGGCCCTGGCCATCGTCCGATTGCTGGCAGACGGGCCGTTGCGACATCGGATGGCAAACGCGGGTCAAGAGACTGCCAGTCAGTACGCCTGGCCCGAAATCGCCTCCCACGTTCTCGCTGTTTATGATCGGGCCCTTCAGCCTTCTGCCGCCTCTCGATTGACCGGCGTACTTTGAGGGGCAATGCGTGATTTCCGAGCTTATTGGCGCACGAATCAGGGACTCCACGCTACGCCTCGGTCAGGCTCTCGCGCGTTGGGGACTGACACCGAATCTGCTCACGGCAATCGGCCTCCTGCTCAATCTACTTGTTGCGGCGGTCATCGCCACCGGCAGCCTCCGGGTCGGCGGCGCGCTACTCCTCCTGGCCAGCGGCTTCGATATGCTTGACGGCGCGGTTGCCAGGGCGTCCGGCACCGTAACGAAGTTCGGTGGGTTTCTCGATTCGACGATCGATCGGTACTCGGAATCGCTCGTGTACGGCGGGGTTCTTGTTTACCTGCTCGGCACTCGGGACTACCACGTTGGATCGCTATTGGTCATCGTCGCCACGGCAGGATCCCTCCTCATCAGTTACGCCAGGGCGCGAGCAGAGGCAGCCGGCTTCAAAGCTTCGGTCGGGCTCCTGGCGCGGCCGGAGCGCGTGCTGATCCTCGCCGTCGGCCTCCTTACGGGATATGTCATCCCGGCCCTCTGGCTCCTCGCTGTTGGCACTCACCTCACGGTCGTAACCCGGATGGCTCACGTCTGGCGCCTCGCGCGAGCAACCGAGCCGCGAGCCGGCTGAGGTATGGACGCACGCGACCCTATCGATGGCCGCGCTCCCGACGACACTAAAGGAGCCATTGAGGACGGCCTCGACGCCGATTCGGTGCTCAGCTCACCAGCGGACATTGAGTCCGCCGGGCGATCTTGCATGGCGATTCTCGTGCTTGCGGCAATCATTGTTCTCCTTCTCTGCGTCTGGATTGGCTTACGCTCCACCGGAGTGGGCCAATAATCCATTGCCCACGACCCGTGGATTCCCGATGCTATGATCGGCAGGAATCGTCGTAATTCGAGACAGGGAGCTGATACACGATGACTGCCCATCAAAACGGCCGCGCCAACGACAGCGAGGTCGCCGGCCTCAACGTCGCGATCATCCAGATGAACTCGCAGGACGACAAGCGGGCAAATATCGCCACTGCTCTCGAACTGATCGACCGGGCCGCGGCGACTGGCGCGCGCTTGGTCGCGTTGCCCGAAGTCTGGCCATATCTCGGTCCGGACGAGAGCCAAGACCCAGCGGAGACGATTCCAGGACCGATTACCGAGCTCCTGGCGCAGCGCGCGCGGCGCCATAGGATCTACATTCACAGCGGCAGCATCTACGAGAAGCGACCTGGCGACCCAGGGATGTACAACACCACGGTTGTCCTCGATCCCACCGGCGAGATCATCGCCCGCTACAGCAAAATCCACATGTACGACGTCGTACTCGATGGCGTTGCCGAGTACCAGGAGTCGGCGTCGATCACTCCCGGCGATGAGATCGCTATGACCGAGATCGATGGCATTCCGGTCGGCCTCACGATTTGCTACGACTTGCGATTTCCGGAGCTGTTTCGCATCCTGGCCTTGAAGGGCGTACAAGCAATCATTCTGCCGGCCGCGTTCACCCTGATGACCGGCAAGGACCACTGGGAGCCGTTGATCCGCGCTCGCGCCATCGAGAACGAGCTGTACATGATTGCCCCCGCCCAGTGGGGTACGCACCCACCCGGGAAGTGGTGCTATGGGCGCTCGATGGTCGTCGACCCGTGGGGCACGGTGGTATCGACGGTTTCCGACGGCGTCGGAATCGCCACTGCGATCATCGAGCCGTCGCGTGTCGAAGCCGTCCGCCGCCAGATTCCATCGCTGGCCAACCGGCGCCCTGGGGTCTACACGTGGCCGGAAGAATCAGCAGCCCTCGCGACAGGTCGACTCGCGTTCTAACCGCGCGCCACCAGTCGAGCGTGGTCAAGACCGCCGGTCTCGCGTTCGTGGCGACCTTGCTGCTGGCATCATGTCAGGACAACACCAGCGAACCGACACTTGAACCTGCCCCGACCCTCCTGGTCGTCACCGCTACCGCAGGTCCGCCGCCGGTCCCGACTCCCGGGGAGGAGCAACGTTACGTCGTGCGAGAAGGAGACACCCTCTCGGCGATCGCCGCCCGCTTCGGCGTATCGGAGGAGGCTATCCTCGAAGAAAACCCGCTCTCCGACCGCGATCGCCTCTTCGTCGGGCAGGAACTGGTGATTCCGCCGGCTGAGCCATGAGTTGCCTGGGCCAGGACCGAAATCCTGACTCGTTCCCTTGACCCCTTCCCGAGGTCGTGGTACCGTTCCCCTGACGCCGCGAACAGCGGCGTCAACTCCAAGACCGCTGAGGGTAAAGGAGGTGATGCCCATGAGTAGTCACGGTACCAAGGGCATCACGGTGGAGGCCGCTCGCCGCTAGGGCACGGCTCCCGTGATGCCAAGGGACGAGGGTCGGACACGTGTCCGACCCTCGTTCTTTTTGCTCATTTTTCGCGAGAGCGGGGACTCTCACGAGCGAAGCCGAATGGAGACTACTCGGCCGCCTCCGTGGTCGGGGATTCCTCAACAGGCGCTTCTGCCGGAGCCGCCGCCTCAGGAGCCTCTTCCGCCACCTCTTCCGGCTCCTGGTAGACGGCCTCCACCTGGACGATCGTCTCTCCCTCTCCGGTGACCGCGGTCACACCGTCGGGCAGGGTGAGGTCTCCAACCCGGATCGCGTCACCGGGGTGAACGAGCTCCGCGATGTCTATGTCGATCTGG
>JAICRA010000177.1 GCA_025937615.1 Thermomicrobiales bacterium
GCCAACAACGCCCACGCGTGCTGACGCGTCGACGATGATCCCCGGTGAGACGATCAATCTGCGGGCGGTCGAACGTGATGATGTCCCTCTGCTCCACCGTTGGTTCAACGATCCGGTCTTGATGGACGGCTGGGGCTGGAGCGCTCCGGTTCGCTCGATTCAGCATGTGGCGGGTCAGGTCGAAGACTGGCTGTCCCGCGAGACCGCGGTCGACCGGCCGGAGGCGCTCATCGCTGAATCGCTTGCGGGCGAGCCCGTTGGATTGATCGTCGTGCGCGTCGAGCGGCCAGAAGCCCGCTCCGTCGAGCTCTCGCTCCTGGTCGACGCCGGCCACTGGGGGCAGGGATTCGGAATGGACATGATGCTGACCATCCTCGAAGTCTGCTTCGGCGGGTGGGGAGTACACCGGATCGGCGTGCGCGTCGAAGCGGGCAACGAGCGCGCCCTGGCTCTCTACCGCCGCCTCGGCTTCAAGGAAGAGGGCCGCTTGCGCCAGGCCGCGTTCCGCGATGGCCGTCACGAGGACGTGCTCCTCTTTGGGCAACTTGCCGCGGAATGGTCCGCTCGTGAGGATCGAGCGCGATTGCTAAGGATCACTGAACAGGGTCGATGAGTTCCTTGCCAGCAACGGGCTCGAGGGTGAATCGTTCTCCGAACCCGGTCATTAGCGGACTGGCGCGAGCGATGATTACTCTCACGCGCTCGTCGGTCAACGACGCCGCGTGGTCCGCTTCGCTGCACCAGACCTCAGTAACCCAAATGGCGTCCGGATCGTCGGACATCGTGTTCACGATCCACACCTCGCAACCAAGCAGGCCGCCGATCTCGTCGCCGGCCTCCAGAAGGACATCGAGCAACTCATCCCACTGCCCTAGGTGCGCGTTCATGATGCCGCAGAGTCCAAATCGGCTCAATGCTCCTCTTGGCATCACTCGAGGCACGAGCCGCATTCAGCCAGTCGGTCGAACGACTCGTGGATTGAGCTGGATACTGACCCCTAGTACCAAACCAAAGACAATCCAGCAGAGCACGACCAACAGTGCGATGCCGGCGATCTGAATCAACGCGGTCTTCAATGCTTGAGCGGTATCGTAGGTCTCCGGAATCGTGCGCCGGTCGATATAGACTGCGCTCATGCCGGCCCCGACGAACGGGATGAGCGCGAGCAGCGCTCCGAATACCAATGTCTTCCACGCCGGTCGGGAGCGCTCGGGCGGGAGATAGGGACCCGTGGTGAAACCAAACTCCGTCGGTGGACGCAATCGATCCATGTCGCCTCCGGTGGCATGCGCGGAGCCGCGCGGGGCGCCACGCCCCCGATGCTACTCGACAGACACCCGACGAGGACGATCGCGATGCAATCCGGCCCGATGACGACCGGCGTGCAACGGGAGCCCGCCCAGGATCCCGAAGAGCCATTCGACATCATCACCGCCGACGGCAAGCCGACCGGCCGGGTGAAATCACGCGTGGAGGTGCACCGCGACGGTGACTGGCACCGAGCAATTCACGTCTGGGTGGCAGGGATGGACCATCGCGGCGTGCCGTTTCTGACGCTCCAGCGCCGCTCGCCAGATAAGGACACCTGGCCAGGTCGCTTCGACGCGACCGTGGGTGGGCACTACCGCGCGGGAGAAACATTGGCTGAGACACTGCGCGAGATCGAGGAGGAAATAGGCGTCATCCCGGATCTGAAGGACCTCCGGCCCCTTGGCGTTCGCGTCTGCGCCAACGAAGCCCAGCCAGGGATTGTTGACCGGGAAATCCAGGACGTCTTCCTCTGGCGCGACGATCGGCCCCTGGAAGACTTCCGGCAAAACCCTGCCGAATTGGCTGCTCTCATCCGTTTCCAACTGGAGACCCTGGTGCCATTCCTGGCCGGCGAGACCTCCGAGATTGGCGGCGAGTCACAAGCCCCTTTGGCAACGCAAGCCGAACCCATCACCGCACGGATCGAAGACTTCATTCCCACCATTGATCGCTACTTCCTGCGCATCGCCATCGCGGCCCAGCAGGTGTTGCGTGGGGAGCGCTACGTCGCCGTCTGAATCACCCCCGATGTTCACGGCGACATGTCGGGGTATTCTCCAAGGCGGACGGTGTTTTGCCGTGCTGAGAACGGCAATCGAAAGTGGCGGTATGGCAATTTCCCAAGAAGAGCTGACGGCGCTGACCGCCGAACTCGTGGCAATTGACTCAACGAACCCGGATCTCGTCCCCGGCGGCGCAGGCGAAGCGGAGAGCGCACGGTTCGTCGCCGGCTGGCTCGAGCGAGCGGGACTCGACGTCGAAATGCATGAACTTGGCCCCAGCCGCGCCAATGTGATCGCGATCGCCCGCGGCAGCGGCGGCGGCCGCTCGCTCATGCTCAACGCGCACATGGACGTCGTCGGCGCCGGGGGCATGACCGAGCCCTGGACGCCGCGCATCGACGGCACTCGACTCTACGGACGCGGCGCCTACGATATGAAGGCGAGCCTCGCCGCGATCATGCTCGCCGGTCGCGAAGCAGCCAGACTCCAGTTGCGCGGCGACGTGATCGTCACGGCCGTCGCTGACGAAGAGTTCGCCTCGATCGGCGTTCAGGATGTCGTCCGCCATGTAAGAGCGGATGCGGCGGTCGTCGCCGAACCGACTGGGCTCGATCTTTGCGTAGCGCACAAGGGATTCGTCTGGCTGGAGGTGGAAACACACGGCGCGGCATCGCACGGATCGCTCCCGGAAGAGGGCATCGACGCCATCGTCAAGATGGGCCCGGTGCTAACTGGACTGGCGAACCTCGATCGCGAGCTGAGGTCGCGGCCAGGTCACCCCTTGCTGGGACCGGCCTCGATCCATGCCTCACTGATCGAGGGCGGCCAGGAGCTTTCCACCTACCCCGCTCGCTGTCTGCTTTCGATCGAGCGGCGCACGATCCCAGGGGAAACGATCGCCGAGATCGAAGGGCAGATCGCGGACTTTCTCGTTCAGGCCGGTGCGGCTGATTCCTCATTTCACGCTGAGCAGCGCACCCTCCTCGTGCGCGCTCCATTCGGCGTAGGTCTGGATCAACCGATCGTCGACCTCGCGCAACGGCACCTCACGCGCGCAGTCGGCCGCGAACCGGAGATTGTGGGAGCCGGTGGGTGGATGGATTCGGCGTTCCTTGCCGCAGCGGACATTCCGACGGTGATCTTCGGCCCGGACGGTGATGGCGCTCACGCCGACGTCGAGTGGGTCGATCTCGTCAGCGCAGCGCGCACCGCGGACGCACTTCTCGGGATCATGACGGAGTTCTGTGCGTGAAGAGCGAGATCGAGCGCAAGGGCGCCGTATGAGCGAATTGCGCGATCACGATGGACCAATGGTCCCCGAGACGAATGGACTCGGCCCCGAGGATGTGATTGCCCGCGCTCGTGAGGCACTGGCGCTGGTACGCGACGCGTTGGAGGGGGCGGGATTCTATGCCTACGGCACCGTCGACGACGAGAACCGCTGGGTCATCAGCGCGGATGACGAGGCCGGACACGTCGACGTCCGGGTCGGTCCGGACGGGTATCAGCTCGAGCTCTGGGGAACTGTTCCGGGTCTCTTCAGCGAAGAGGAAAATGACATTCGCCGGCGCGCAATGGAGCGCCTTGCTCGCATGACCATCCCCGCTGTGCAGCAGGGGTTCCTGACGCCGAACCAGTCCGCCTGGTGGGACGAGGCCGAAGGGGGCCCTGGGGCTCGCATTCGTTACGATCTGCCCTTCACCGCCGCCGACCAGACGGGAACCTTTGCGCGCGAGCGCCTGCCGGAACTGGAGAAGCTCCTCGACTTCATCGCGACGCAAGTGTCGACGTAGGTGATAGGTGTCAGGTCATGGGTTATGGTGAGGTAGCCCCCATCACTCAACACCCATCACCCGTTACCCAACGTGTATCGCCGGCCGGGTCTTCGGGTTGGGTTCGGTCTGACGCAGGATCTCCCGGGTTACGGGCGCGATATCTCCCTCGCCGAAGATGACGAAGCGGGCCAAGTACTTGAGTGGGTTCCCCTCAACCCAGCCGAAGTAGGCGTGCGGTTTCTTTCCCGTCCGGTCGCGGATGGCCAGCAGCGTGGCCGCCAGACCGTTGGGAACGGACGCGCTCTCGACCTGGAGCACGCGGAA
>JAICRA010000017.1 GCA_025937615.1 Thermomicrobiales bacterium
GCCGACGAGCGGCGCGACCAGAATCAAAAACCCGAACAAGAATCCGAAAACCGCGCCGGATCCCTCGAGCGTCCCCTCGCGCATCCCAGACAGCAACCAGATGGCGAGGATTGCCCCTAACGCCAGACCCGCAACGATGAGAATCGAACCGATCAACCGTCCGGACGAGGGCATAGACTGAGGGTCTCCATCGAGCGAACTGCTGTCATTAGCCGCAAGTCTACGTCAGCAGCAAGCACCGCGAGCGCATGGCTCAGTCCTGCCGCAATGCCCCAGGCTTGTCAACGAGGGCGAACATGATGTCGCCCCGGCAGGCAAGCTCTCCATCGACCGTAGCGTTGCCAGACCCCATCCCGATGCCTCGGCGGATCTGGTGGAGCTCGACCTCGAGGCGCAGGGTGTCGCCGGGTCTTACCTGACGCTTGAATCGCACGTTGTCGATTCCGGCGAAAAGGGCGAGCTTGTCTCGGTACTCCACTGCCGACAGGACCGCGACTCCACCGACCTGGGCCATGGCTTCGACGATGAGCACCCCCGGCATCACTGGGTAGCCCGGGAAGTGTCCCTGGAAGTACGGCTCGTTGACGGTGACTTGTTTGATACCGACGGCGCGGTGCGGCGGATTGAGCTCGACGACCCGATCGACGAGAAGGAACGGGTACCGGTGGGGCAGGATACGTTGGATACCCTCCGCGTCGACACCGGCACGCTCATCCGGTCCGATCATCTAGCGAGCCTCCCCTCATCTTCGGTGAGTCCGACATCCCGGATTTCCGCCCCGGCTACGCCGGCGCGCCGGTGACCACACTCTCTGCAGGAGGTGCAAGCGGGACGATCTGATCGCGGCCGGGTCCAACGCCGACCAGCGAGACCGGCACACCGACCTGATCTTCGATGAATCTCAGATAGTCGATCGCCAATTGCGGAAGATCCTGGGCTCGCCGAGCACCGACGGTCGAGACTCCCCAACCGGGGAGGGTCTGATAGACCGGCCGCACCCGCGCGAGTCGGTCCACACGCGCGGGGACTGCCTCGAGAACTTCGCCGTCGATCTCATAGCCGACACAAACCTTGATGGTCTCGAAGATATCGAAGACGTCGAGGAGCGTGAGCGCGATGTCTGAAATGCCGTTCAGACGCGCCACATGGCGAGCCGCCACCGCGTCGAACCACCCTGTCCGACGTGGCCGTCCGGTCGTCGTGCCGTACTCATGGCCACGATCGCGGATCAACTGCCCCGTCGCGTCCTCGAGTTCGGTTGGTAGTGGGCCAGCGCCGACGCGAGTCGAATAGGCCTTGTAGACGCCTAGCACACGATCGACGCTCGTCGGCGGCACGCCCGCACCCTGGCATGCGCCTGCCGCGGACGTTGAGGACGACGTCACGAACGGGTACGTGCCGTAGTCGATGTCGAGCATGGCGCCCTGTGCGCACTCGACAATAATGCGCCGGCCAGTGGCGAGAGCTTCGGAAATGATCGGCTCCGTGGCACAGACATATTGGCGCAGGCGCTCACCGTAGCCGGCGAGCTCCTTGAATAGCGGGTCGAAGTCGATAGCGCGCGCGTCGTAAGCGCGTTCCAGCAACCGGTTCCAACGCGGCAGCTCCTGTCTCAGGCGCTGATGCAACGACTCTTTATCGACCAGGTCAACCAGGCGCAATCCACGACGGGCGGCTTTGTCACTGTACGCTGGCCCGATCCCCCGCAGTGTTGTCCCGATCGAGCCCTCACCCCGCTCATTTTCGTCGATGGCATCAAGGATCGGGTGATACGGCATGACGACGTGAGCGCGCTCCGACAAGCGCAGGGGATCGAGTGAGATACCGCGAGCCGTGAGATGGTCGATCTCCTCGATGATGAGCTTAGGATCGACCACCACACCCGCGCCGACCACGGAGAGACAGCGCGGGTTGAGGATGCCGGACGGGATGAGGTGGAGCGCAAATGTTCCCTTGTCTATCTGGACCGTATGGCCGGCGTTGGCGCCGCCATTGGCCCTGATGACAACGTCCGCGGACGCCGCCAAAGAGTCGGTCAGTTTGCCCTTGCCCTCATCGCCCCATTGCCCCCCCATCACGATTGTGGCGGGCATCGTTTTGCTCTCCCTATTTCTGAACCGACTGCCACTCGACCCGGGTGGTCCCCGGATTACCGATCGAGTTGCTCTCGAATTTCATCTAGCTCGCGCTGCAACGCGAGCACCTGTTCGCGTAGATGCAAGACAGCCGCCGCTCCGGGGAGGTTAATGCCGAGATCCTCGACGAGACGGCGTATCCGCTGCACGTGTTCGATATCCGCGTCGGAATAGAGTCGACTGCGCCCGGCCCGAACTGGCTCGAGCAGTCCCCACTCTTCGTACCGCCGCAGCGTTCCCTTGTGGACGCCACAGCGAGCAGCGACGACGGAGATCGCGTATCGCGGCTCGTCTTTCGCATCGTCCTCAAAGACCCAATCAGTCACGGACACGCGGAGTGCCTCAGATGTCTTCCGCCGTGCCATCAGGATGATCGCTCCTGCCGGATCGCGCGAAGCTCCTCATAGAGCTCACGCTCGCGGGGAGAAGGGTTGGTGGGAATAACGATCCGTGCCCGGGCCACGAGATCACCGCGTTCTCCCTTGCGGCCTCTGAGCTTTGGCATACCCATACCGCGGAGACGGAAACTCCTGCCGCTCTGCGTCCCGACGGGAATGGTCAAGGCGACTTTTCCAGTCGGTGTTGGCGCCTCGACCTCACCACCGAGCACGGCCGTGGTCACTGGGACGTCGACTTCGGTCCTGAGATTGTCGCCCTCTCGCTCGAAGCGCCGATCCGGTCTGACCGTGACGATCAGGTTGACGTCGCCGGCCGGGCCGCCATTGAGACCGGGCCCGCCTTGGCCAGCCATGCGGACCCGCTTGCCGCTATCAATTCCAGCGGGAATGTTCACCTCGAGAGTCTTGGTGCGGCGCACGACGCCGGTACCATCGCACGTCGGACATTCTTGACCCCGCGCCTCGCCGGTGCCACCGCACGTTGGGCACGGCTCCGAGACTTGCAGCTGAATCTGCCGCGTGGTTCCCCGGAACGCCTCGTCGAAGGAAATCTCGACCGGAACCTCAGCATCTTCGCCCCGTTGCGGCCGCGTCGCTCTTGCCTGCGGTTGACCTCGCGTCCTCGTCGAGGAGAATCCGCCGCCGAACCCGCCGAACCGATCAAAAGGCGAGCCGCGCCCCCCGAAGAGCGTCTCAAAGAAATCCGAGTGGGCATCGTCGCCCTCGTCGGTTGAATAGAACGTGTAGCCGCCGCTCCCACCGCCTTCGCTCGAGTACCACCGATTGAAGTCGTTCGGGTCGAATGTCGCGCCGCGACCGGGACGGGCCCCCGATGCGCCGGATGGTCCGGGAGTGGTGAACTGCTCGTCACCGGTGAACCCGGCATCGCGGTATCGCTGCCAATCCTCTCCAAACCGGTCGTAAAGCTTTCGCTTATCGGCGTCCGTGAGCACCTCGTGGGCTTCGTTGACCTCCTTGAAGCGCTCCTCAGCGTTCTTGTCCCCTGGATTGAGGTCAGGGTGATGCTGCCGTGCCAGTTTCCGATACGCCGCGCGAATCTCTTTGTCGGTCGCCGTCCGCGGAACGCCGAGCACCTGGTAATAGTCCTTGACCTGAACGCTGGGCATACTCGTCTCTCGGCCTAGGCACCGGCATGTGGCGCAAGTTGAAACGCGTGAAAGTGCACCATGGCTAACCGCCGCCGGACCGCACCCGGCGGAGGCGACGCAATAGAAGAATAGAGGAAACGGCGAAGAGCGCGAGGAAGGGAATCACGAGCAGCGGGAAAAAGATGGCCACAATCGACGCGACGAAGGCAACGGCATCCTCAGTCAAGCTGACGATCGGATTGAAGATGCCCGCGGTGCCGACGGTGACGACGGGACGGGTGGTCACTTTGACGGCGTTAACCGACCCCGCTAGTACGACGCCGGTGAGGACCATGACCGCCGGGTTGATCGTCACCACCCCGCCCGTCGCCGCGAGCGCGGCGATAGCGCCAGCGGCGGGACGTACGATTGACTGGATGATGTCGTTGACGTGATCGACACCGGGTACCTTGTCGACCGCCACCTCGACGGTGAGCAGGACGACAAGGATCGCGATGCCGAGGTTCGAGGAGAGGACATCGTACGGCGCGTGCAGCGTCACGTGCGTCGTGGCGCGGTCGGCAAGTGCAAGGGCGAGAAGCGGGATGTATGCGTTGAGACCGGCTGGCGCCGCGAGCCCGATGCCGGTCAGTATCGCGGTCTCCATGATCGGGCTCCCGGGCACATCCAATCAGCGTTGACCGCGGGTTGGTGAAGCCATTCACCGATCGATAGCGAGTATAGCCAGCCAAGCCGCGCGCTTATGGATTTACGCCGAGTGCCGGCTCGTCCCTATCCTCCAGTTGCTAGGTGGACAGCGCCAATTGACCCGGCCTCCCGCTCGAAATCAGTCGAGCGAACGAAGCACCGAGACCAGTCGGCCCTGGACTTCGACGTTCTCGGCAGAGGTGTAGATCGGGTCCATGTAGGTGTTGGCAGGTTGCAGCCGCACTCGGTCGCCTTCGAGGTAGAACCGCTTCAGCGTCGTCTCCCGCTCATCCTTGAGCCAAACCGCGACTGTTTCCCCGTTCTCGCACGTTTCCTGCTGCTTGAGGACGACGACGTCGCCGTCATTGATCAGCGCGTCGACCATCGAGTGGCCTTTGACCCGCAATGCGAACAGACCCTGTCCACTGTTTGGCACCAGGTCAGCTCCCAGTTCGACGGATTCTGTCACGTCCGAGCCTTCGAGATCGCCCGGGACGGGAATCGGCAGACCGGCGGCGATCTGGCCGATCACGGGGATCGCCACCACGTTGCGGCGACCGACGCCGCGGTTCACCAGCTCGATGCCTCGCGATATCTTGCTGTTGCGGCGAATGAGACCGCGCGCCTCGAGCGCCTTGAGGTTGTAATCGACGACACTGGTCGACGAGATATCGAGCTCGGATTGGATGTCACGGATCGTCGGGGGATAGTCGTTCTCGTCGAGAAAGCGCTCAATGAACTGGAGGATCGCCTGCTGGCGGCGGGACAGGGTCTTCATGGTGGCTCCTACTGTTCGCTGCGGCCCATCGCGGGTCGACTTGGCCGCGCAGACTCATCCCGAGGGGACGAGCTTGGTCTACTCCAGAGGATAGGGGAGAACGCATGTTCGTGTCAACATTTCCTTATTTACCAAGGGTCTCAATTCCGGCGCTACACTGCACGAAATGGCATTGGTCGTGTTCGAGGACGTTCCATCGTGCATGAGCAGGTTCTCGCCAAGCTCGAATACCCGGCCATCCTCGATCGCCTGGCACAGCAGTGTCGCTTCAGCGTCGCCGCCGAGAAAGCGCGCGAACTGGGGCCGAGTGGCGACGAAGCGACCGTCGCGTACCTGCTCGATGTGACCGCCGAGGCCGTCGATCTCCTGACCGAGTTCCCCGATGTCACGATCGGTGGCGCGCGCGACGTGCGGAATCTGGTCCAGCGCGCTGCCAAGGGAGCGCGACTGCAACCGTCGGAGTTGTTGCAGGTGCTCGATATGGTCTCGGCTGCGAGAAACCTACGACGCGCTTTGTTGCGGCTGCCGGACGGCGCGACGCGATTTCCCCATCTGCACGAGTTCGCGGATCATCTCGCCGAGTTGCCGGATCTCGAGGCCGACATAAATCGCTCCATTGGCCCGCGTGGTGATGTGCTGGACACCGCGAGCGCAGAGCTCGGCAAGATCCGCCGCGACGTGCGAGTTGCCCACAGCCGGCTGATGGAGCGGCTCAACGCGCTCGTCAGCGGGAGCAAGTACGCGTCAGTGCTGCAGGACTCGATAGTCACCACACGAGATGGCCGCTACGTGGTGCCGGTCCGGGCCGATGCCAGGGCGCAGCTGCAGGGGGTTGTCCACGATACCTCGGCGAGCGGTCAGACCCTCTTCGTCGAGCCGTTTGAGATCGTGGAGCTCAACAACCGCTGGCGAGAGCGTCAGCTCGACGAGCAGCACGAGATCGATCGCATCCTCGATGCGCTCAGCGACAAGATTGGCGCCAAAGCCACCGAGATCTCGAGCTCCGTGGAAGCGACTGCCGCCGTCGACCTGGCGATGGCCAAAGCGCGGCTGGCGTTCGCCATGCGCGCGCACCGGCCGACACTCTGGTCTGGCGCGCCGTCTAGCTCAAACGGCCACTCGAAACACCGAATCTCGCTATGCCGGGCGCGCCACCCATTGCTCGATCCGGCAAGCGTCGTGCCGATCGACGTCGACCTCGGTACAGACTTCCGAGTCGTGCTGATCACAGGGCCGAACACTGGCGGGAAGACCGTCGCGTTGAAAACGATTGGCCTCTTGACGCTCATGGCTCAGACCGGGTTGTTCATTCCGGCAGACGACGCCAGCGTGGTCTCCATATTTCCCGCCGCCTTTGTCGACATTGGCGATGAGCAGAGCATCGCACAGAGTCTTTCAACCTTCTCGGGTCACATTCGCACAGTGATCGCGATGCTGAGACAGGTGACGCCGGGCGATCTCGTGCTGCTCGATGAGCTTGGCGCAGGTACGGATCCCCAGGAGGGCTCGGCGCTGGCGCGGGCGATCGTCAGCCGCCTCCTGGAACTGGGTCCCGTCGTCGTTGCCACGACCCATTACCCGGAACTCAAAGCGTACGCGTTTTCCACGCCGGGGGTGGAGAACGCGAGCGTCGAATTTGACGTCGAGACGCTGGCGCCGACGTACCGGCTGATGATCGGTGTCCCGGGGCGATCGAATGCCCTGGCGATTGCTGGCCGCCTCGGTATGCCGAGCGAAATTCTCGAGACGGCCTCCGGCATGCTCGACCCGGACGAGCTGCGGGTCGATAGCCTGCTTCAGGACATCCGGCGGCGCCGGGATGAGGCCGACGCGATCCTGGAACGGGTCCGTGCGGACGAGGAGCGCGCGCAAGCGCTGCGCGAGACGGCTGCGCGCGAATTGGAGCAGGCCGAACTTGCCCGGCGGGAAGCCCGAACAGCCGCGCTTACTGAAGCGGAGTCTGATCTCGAGGAAGCGCGCGAGACGCTGAAGCGTCTGCGCCGCGATCGGGAGGCTCTGCAGATCACGCGGGAACACTTAGAAGTACGACGACGTGAAGTCGACCAGGCTACGGACCGGGTCCGCAGGTTCCGCCGCGAAAACCTCAAATCACCACCGTCGACGCCGGGAAGGAAACCGATCTCACCGGGCGATCGGGTGCGAATTATCCCTCTCGATCAGGAGGGTGAGGTCATCGCCGTCGACGGCGGAATGGCTGACGTGACACTTGGCGCGCTCAAGACCAGACAGCCAATTGGTTCGCTGGAGCGTCTCGGTCGGGCGCGCGACGAGCAGACGTCGAGGCCGATCGTGATGCCGGCGGCGAGCGGACCGGTGAATCTCGAGCTCGATCTGCGTGGCTATCGCGCCGCGGAAATCGAAGCGATGCTAGACGAATATCTCGAGCATGCCTATCGGGCCGGCATGCCGTTCGTGCGCATCATTCATGGCAAGGGCACCGGAGCGCTGCGAAAAGTGGTCAAAGAGGTGTTGTCAGCGCACCCGGCGGTTGCCAGTCATGAGATTGCACCCGCGAATCAGGGCGGCGACGGCGCAACGGTCGCACTGCTGCGAGGAGCATGAGTATCCTCACCACTTCGCCGAATCCGCGCTCAGCGTACGTACGCGGGCAACGTTGTCGCGGGCACCCTTCCTGTGTCATCCTGTAAAGGCAATCGACTTGGTGGGGATTGGTCGTTTGCAGGCTGGGATGCCATCTGACTGTCAAACGAGCCGCGACGAGGGAAGAGGATGGGTGCTGACTGGCTGCTGCCGGTCTACGGGCTGTTCGTTGGCATGCTCGTCGGTCTGACCGGGACGGGTGGTGGTGTGCTGATGACGCCGCTGCTTGTCCTCGGGCTGGGCATGCCCGCGACCGCGGCGATAGGCACCGATCTCGCCTATTCGTCGGTTACCAAGCTGGCGGGAACCTGGCAACACTGGCGGCAGGGAACGGTCGACATGCGCGTGGTCCGTGCCCTGGCCGTTGGCAGCGTACCGGCGACGCTCGTTGCCGTGGTGACCCTGTTCTTCCTTCATTCCGTTGATGCAACCGCGGTCAATGCGGTGCTGGAACCGTTCATCGGGGTGATGCTGGTCGTCGCGGCCGCGTTGATGCTCCAAAAGCTCTGGCGCGGAAAGCGCGGTGTCGGGGATGTGCCTGCCGGGCACCTGGTGATCTTTTCAACCGGCAGGCTAGTCGCCATCGGTGCGTTCGGGGGCTTCCTGGTCGGGTTGACCTCGATCGGCAGCGGCAGCCTGATCATTGCCTTACTGGTGATTACCGTCTCGCTGACGCCGGACAAGCTGGTCGGGACGGATGTGGTGCATGCGTTCTTGCTCGTGGGCGTGGCCGCACTCGCCCATCTATTTGTCCTCAACGATGTCGACGTCGTCCTGGCCGGGAAGCTGCTCGTCGGATCGATTCCCGGCGTATTGATTTGGAAGCAGGCTTACGGTCTGGGTGCCGCGACGTCCCCTGCAAGCGGGGCTGGCGGTGTTGCTGTTGACCACAGCCGTCTCGCTGCTGAGGTAGTTCTGCTGACGCTAGTGCTAGGCTTTGCGGTTGGCTTTAAGGTGTAGTCCCGCCGCTCTGGCGGTTCGTCCCGTGGCGCGGTTCGCGGGTCAGATTTGGGAGGAGAGATTCCATTGCAAGTGCAGACGAGGGCATCTGCGGCCACGACGTTGATTCCGCCCTTTGGCGGCCGCCTTGTCGATTTGCTCGTCCCCGAAAACGAGCGCTCCGAAGCGCGTGATTATGCGAGCACGCTTCCCTCGCTCCAGATGTCACCGCGCGTGGTCTGCGACTTGGAGCTGCTGGCGTCCGGCGGGTTCTCTCCGCTCGATCGATTCATGAGCGAAGCTGACTTCCGCGGTGTGATACACGAGATGCGGCTTGCCGACGGGACGCTGTTCCCGATCCCTGTGACGCTGCCGGTTGCGGCCGATGCGGGATTGCGGGTCGGCACTGACATCGCGCTGCGCGACGCGATGAATGATCTCCTTGCAATCATGACTGTCGAGGAGCTGTATCCATGGGATCCGACCGACCTGGCGGAACGGGTGCTCGGCACTCACGATTCGAAACACCCGCTGGTCCATGAGATGGCCCGCTGGGGCCGGCTCAATGCGTCCGGTCCCCTGCGAGTCCTCCAGTTCCCGCGTCACTACGACTTTCAGGAGTTGCGCCGCACGCCGGCTCAGACCCGGGATGTCCTGGCGCAAACCGGCCGTCAGAACGTGGTCGCGTTCCAGACGCGCAACCCGCTGCACCGCGTGCACGAGGAGCTGACCAAGCGAGCCATCGCCTCGGTCGATGGGGTGCTGCTGCTGCATCCGTCTGTCGGGATGACCAAGCCTGGTGACGTCGATCACTACACCCGAGTCCGCACCTACAAGGCGCTAGCGCAGAATTATTACGATCCGGATCGCATCATGTTGTCGCTTCTTCCACTGGCGATGCGGATGGCCGGTCCTAAGGAAGCTCTCTGGCACGCCATCATCCGCCGCAATCACGGCGCGAACCACATGATCGTCGGCCGCGACCATGCTGGGCCGGGAATCGACTCGACTGGAAAACCGTTCTACGGACCGTACGACGCCCAGGAACTGGTCAGGGACTTCGAGGACGAGGTTGGCGTCACGATGATGCCCTTCTCGGAGTTGCTCTATCTCCCGGATGAGGACCGCTACGAGGAGACGTCGAAGATTCCGGAGGGCACCCGTACCGCGACGATCTCCGGTACCCAGGTGCGGGAGGAGTTTCTTGGTAAGGGCCGCCTCCTGCCGTCGTGGTTCACGCGGCCTGAGACGGCCGAAATCCTGGCCGAGGCCTATCCACCGCGACACCGCCAGGGCCTCTGCATCTGGCTCACAGGTCTGAGCGGCTCGGGGAAGTCGACGACAGCGGCGGTCCTGGAGGTCCTCCTGCTCGAAGCGGGTAGGCAGGTAACCGAACTCGACGGGGACGTCGTGCGCACGCATCTTTCCAAGGGTCTTGGTTTCACCAGGGAAGACCGGGATACAAACATCCTGCGCATAGGGTTCGTGGCCAGCGAGATCGTCCGCCACGGTGGCACGGTGATGTGCGCCGCGGTCTCACCATACCGGGAGACGCGCGAGGCGGTGCGGGCCATGATGGACGAGGACCAATTCATCGAGGTCTTCGTCGACACGCCATTGTCTGTCTGTGAGCAGCGGGACGTAAAGGGGATGTACGCGAAGGCGCGGCGCGGCGAGATCAAGGAGTTTACCGGGATCAGCGATCCCTACGAGGCTCCGCTCAATCCCGAGATCACGCTCGATACGGTTGGTTTCACCCCTGAGGAGAATGCGCGGCGCATCATGGCCGAGCTGGCACGGCGCGGATTTGTGCGCTGGGATCCGGCAAACAACGCCTGAGCGGACCGAACTGAATCGCGAAGTCGCGAACGGCCGCCCGCACGGGCGGCCGTTCGCATTTCCATTTCGTCCCGCTAACTGGCGGACAACGCCGCTGGTTCCCTGACGACTCCATTGCGGGATTGGGTCGACTCTACGGCTTCGAGCACAAAGGCCACGGCTTCCCCCCAGGGAATTGTTAGATCAGGGAGGCGAATACGGATGGACTGCGCGGTCAGTTTCACGGCGTGGCCGAGACGTGACACCAAGCGGCGCTCGAGACCAGCGGTGGGTACGGGGCGGATGACGATTTCTCGCTCTCGCTCGATCATCGATTCGATACCGAGCGCCTGCGCCCGGATGCGGAGTGCAATCAGCGCCAGAAGATGCTCGACCTCCTCGGGA
>JAICRA010000183.1 GCA_025937615.1 Thermomicrobiales bacterium
GGGGCGGGAGTCGAGCAGCCGCTCACGACCAACAACTCCAGTTCGTCAAACGAGCGAACCCTCCTCGACCTCGACTCAGACGGCGACTACATCCCCGACGCGCTCGACAATTGCCCCAAAGTCCAGAACCCAGACCAAGCTGATGCGGATGGCGACGGGAGCGGTGATCCCTGCACCGTCTATCTAGACACCGACGGCGACACGGTTCCCGACAAGTCGGACAACTGCCCGAACGTTTCCACGTCTGACTTTTCCGACCGGGACGGCGACGGTCTGGGCGATCCCTGTGACAAATCTCCGGACGGAGTCGAGCCGGAACCAGAACCGGTGCCGGAGCTGGGCGGTCAAGGCGACGTAGATGATACGGCGCCACCACCGCCGGAGAACGGAGAAAACCAGGACGGGAGGGAAATCGAGCGTCCGGGTCGGTCTCGGTCAAGAGTCCGGGACCGCACGGAAACCTCTGAGGCGGTGATCACGACCGGAGTCGACTCGGCAGACGAGGGGGTTGGCGGTCCCCCGGCCCAGGAGGAGCCGCCAGCAGAAGAACAAGTTCGAGACGATCCTCATATCAACGAGGAGTTGATCGCCGAGGCGGCCGCTTCCGGTGAGCTCGACGCGCCACCGGAACCGCCGCCCGCGCCGCAGCGAGCCTGGGACGAGGAGGCAGGCGCCGGCGCGACCGAGTGGGATGCTATCGTGAAAATCGATGCCGGGGCGGCAGGCGACGCGGAATCAACCGCGGCGCAACTCGCTGACGACGAGCCCAACGACGCGGGATCCGGGAACTCGAGGCGAGAGAGCGGTAATCGATCATCGCGTAACCGGGCCGACTCCGATCTCGAGGTTCAAGATAGTCGTTCCGCTCGGGGCTGGGTACGGGCCAAATTGCTGCTGCAGGAAGAACTCCGTGGAGATGAACCTGCCGATGACTCAACTCGCGACGACCGGACGCAGAATGGTGGCGCGGGTGATGGTGAAGGCCGCGACCGCTCGGCGCCCGTTCCAGTTGAGAACGGTCTGGTGATCACCGGTACGGAAGAGAAGGGAGATCCTCCGCGCTCCAGAGCGCGCAATTCAGAGCCGAAGCAAACGGCAGATGAACCGGCCGCGAGCGATGACGCAGAGCCGCTCGACGAGCCGACCACCTCCCATAACGGTCGCGAGTCGGACAAGAACAGCACCGACGCGGGCAGTCACGAAGCACAACCTGCGCGAAAGGACGGTAGCCGCCGCGACGGGTCGTCCCGAGGCGCCGCGGCACGCGCGGCCGCTGAACCTCGTTCGCCACGTCAAGAGGCCGGCGCCTCCGAGAAGAAGCGGCGCGATCGCCCTAGCGCTGAGGGCGCGGTACCTCCTGGTTGGAACAGCGACCGTTACTTCGACGGAGGCTCTGCACTCAACTGGAGCGGAGATCTCGAGGTGGTGGGGACCGACGACCCCGATTTGTATCTTACTCAGCGGTCCGGATCCGGCCCAGGCAAACGTCGCGGCTTTGCCTACTCGATCCCGGTCGATGAGGGTGGCGTCTACATGGTTCGGCTCTATTTTGCCGAGCCATACTGGGGGGCTCCCGGCGGACCGGATGGTGAGGAGGGACGGCGGGTCTTCTCGGTGATGGCCGAGGGTGAGACCCTGCTGGAGGATCTCGATATTTTTGCCGAGGTCGGGGAGCTGACCGCCCTGGTCAAGCAGGCCGAGGTCGAAGTCCAGGACGGTGAGC
Organism: Thermomicrobiales bacterium; assembly: GCA_025937615.1. The sequence goes on from JAICRA010000183.1 coordinate 1,724, forward strand.
TGAATCTGAATTTCACTGCCACCGAGGGTGAGCCCATCGTCGCGGCCATCGAGGTCCTCCAGCCAGCGCGGTAGCTGACGCGACGGTGATGGTATAAACCGCCACGCCGCCCGGGAACATGGCCGGACGCGTGTGCGTGAATGATCCAGGAGTCTCCTCAATGACCGATCCCCGCATTGCTGCGTGGGCGCGAACACTCGCGACCTATTCCACCGGAGTTCAGCCCGGTGACGTGGTCTCAATCGAGGGTGAAGTGTCGGCGCGTCCACTCCTGGGAGCGATCTACCGCGAAACCCTCCGCGCCGGTGGCTTGCCAGTGATGATCCCGCGATTCGGGGAGTTGAATGCTGACCTGCTTGGACTCGGTTCGGATGAGCAGATCGCCTGGATCTCGCCTGTTGATCGCTGGTCACGTGGTGAAGCTGACGTTTTCATTCGCGTGATGGGCGACGAGAACACGAAGACGCTCTCGGGCATCGATCCAAACCGCCAGATCGCTCGCAAGCGGAGTCAAGGCGAGCTCCTGAAGACCATGATGGAGCGATCCGCCACCGGTGAGTGCCGCTGGACGCTGACGCTCTACCCGACGAACGGGTATGCCCAGGACGCGGAAATGTCGACACCGGAGTTCACAGCGTTTGTCTTCGATGCTTGCAAGCTGGGAGCGGACGATCCCGCGGCTGCCTGGCGTAGACAGGGAGAGATGCAGCAGCGGTTGATCGATTGGCTGGCGGGCAAGCAAGAAATCCGTCTTCAGGGGCTGGACACCGATCTCCGCTTGTCCGTGACTGATCGCGTCTGGATCAATTGCGACGGGACGAAGAATTTCCCGGATGGGGAGATCTTCACGGGGCCGGTCGAGGATGCGACCGAAGGACACATCCGCTTCTCGTTTCCCGTCGTGGTCGACGGACGCGAGATCCATGATGTGCGGCTGCGCTTCGAGAGTGGGCGTGTCGTCGATGCGGCGGCCAGTCGTGGCGAGGAGTTTCTGCTGGAGACCCTCGATGCCGATTCCGGCGCCCGAGTGCTCGGGGAGCTTGCGTTCGGGACCAACTTCGACATTACGGCGTTCACCAAGAACATCCTCTTTGACGAAAAGATTGGCGGCACGGTGCACATGGCGCTCGGCGCCGGATATCCGGAGACGGGGAGTACCAACCAATCGGCCATTCACTGGGATCTGATCTGTGATCTTCGCGAAGGCGGCTCGGTCGCGGTGGACGGTGAGCCGTTCATGCGCGACGGCCGGTATCTCGACTAGAAACGCCGCTGGCAAAGCGTGTCCGACCGCCAGGAGTCGCGAAATCGCACCCGGCGCGAGGTCGCCGAGGCGGCGCTCGTCGCACTTGGATCGGCGCTCGTGCTCGGGATGCTCTGGCTGGTGTCGCGGGCAGCGCCAAGCGCAACGCGCGATCCATTCATGAGACCACCGGAAATCGTACCGACGCCGACGCCGGAGGCGACGCCGTTCCCGACGCCGGCGTTGCGAGCGACAAGGAAACCGCGCAGGAAACGCAGGCGGCAACCGCGAACTCCTGAACCTGGTGGAGCGACATCACCCTGAGCGGCGCAAGCGCGGGTCGACGACCGGTTCGAGAGCCAGCGCCAGGAGCATGAAGGCCAGCGCGGTGATGACGATCAGAATGCCCGGCGGCAGCACCCACCACCAGTAGCCGACGTAGAGGGCGCCGGTGCGAAAGCCGGCTTCGAGCAGTTGACCCCAGGTCGGGATCGACGGATCCCCCAGGCCGAGGAACGAAAGTGACGCCTCAGCCAGAATGGCGGTGGGCGCGAAGAAGATCATCTGCGCCACGATGAACGGCGCTACTTGGGGAAAAACGTGTTTTCGCATAATCCGCGACCGCGGCGCACCCATTGCGCGGGCGGCCTCGACGAGCTGACCCTCGCGCAGCTGCAGCACCATCGAACGAACGAGGATCGTGAGACCGGGCCAGGAAAACGCGACAAGCACCAGCATGATCAGCCAGAGATTGCGCCCCAGGATCGACACGATAAAGATCAGCAGCGGTAGTGTCGGCACGTTCGAGATGATGTCGGAGGCGCGTTGGATGACAGAGTCAGTCGCGCCACCGGCGAAGCCACTGAGGATGCCGAGCGAGGCGCCGATCAGCGTAGAAAGAAGGGCGGTCAGCGTCGCGATGAGTAACGCAACCGGGAAGCCATAAAGCAGACCCTCCCAAAGATCCCGACCCAGGCCGTCTGTCCCCATGATGCCGAAGACCGTGCCGCCGAGGGTCACCTGCATTGGCGCGAGCTCGTCTTCCTCA
>JAICRA010000107.1 GCA_025937615.1 Thermomicrobiales bacterium
CGGGCGCCAGATGGCGCTCTTCTCGGCGACCATGCCGCCGCGCATCGCCCATCTCGCCTCCCGCTACATGCGCGAACCGCACCGGATCACAGTTGCCGGCAAAGAGATGACGGTGCCGCAGGTCCGTCAGTCGTCGTATGAGGTGCCCCGTGCCCGCAGGGTCGACGCTCTCACCCGAATTCTCGACGCGGAAACTCCGCAATCGGCAATGATCTTTTGTCGCACCAAGGCGGGTGTCGACGAGCTTGGCGAGGCGCTGATGGCTCGCGGCTACGCGGTCGAAACCATTCATGGCGACCTCTCGCAGGCCCAACGCGATCGGGTCATGCGCCGCTTCCGGAGCGGTCAAGCCGAAGTGCTGATTGCCACCGACGTGGCCGCGCGCGGATTGGATATCCCCGATGTCTCGCACGTGATCAACTACGACATCCCGGAGAGCGCCGAGGCATATGTTCATCGTATTGGCCGCACCGGGCGAGCGGGTCGGGCTGGAGAGGCAATCACCCTGGTCACGCCCCGCGAGGTGCGCTGGCTACGTCAGATCGAACGTATCACCCGGGCCCGGATCGATCCCCGGCGCCTGCCAACGCTGGCGGACGTTGCCGAGCGCCGTCGTGACGCTCTGAAGCAACAGATTCGCGCCGTGCTCGATGCTCAGGACGACGGCTACGCCGGGTATCTCGACACCATTAACGACCTGGCCGATGAGCACGACGCGGCCGAGATCGCCGCCGCGATCCTCAAGCTCTACGCGGAGGAAACCGGCCGCACCACCACTCCTGAACAGCAGGAAGACGACATCGCCACCTTTGCCGCGGTCGCGCCCCCGGCTCGCGGTCCCCGCGGCGAAGCGGGAATGGTTCGCCTGTTCCTCAACGTCGGCCGCAACCAGGGGGCGCGACCACAGGATTTCGTCGGTGCCATCGCCAACGAGGCCGGGATTCCTGGACGCGCCATCGGCGCCATCGACATCTTCGACGACTACACCTTCGTCGATATCCCGCGTGAGTTCGTCGATCGCGTGCTGGCGGCGATGCGCGGGGCGAAGATCAAGGGACGGCCGGTCAACGCCGAGGTCGCACGCATGGACGGCGCACCGGGTTCACGCGACCCCGGAGGTCGAGGCCCGCGACCGTCCGGCCGGCCACCGTTCGTCGGGGGCGGCCGCGTCAACCGCGACGGCGACAATCGCCCGCCGCGCCGCTACGAGCGCTCAGATCGACCCGAGCGGAGCGGCTCTCCTCGCTTCCGCACGCGCCGCAACGGCTAGCCATTGTCACCCGCGCTCCCGCTCCGGGAATCGACGGTGCGGAAGCATGCGTGATGCCGGGAAGCATCGCGACTACAGAAGCGCCGTTCCGGTAGCGAACAGTGACGGACCACCACCCGTGTGGAGGAAAACGACCGCCTCGTTCGGGTCCAGGTCTCCGGCACGAGCGTGGCTGATCAGGGCGGCCATGGCTTTGCCGGAGTAGACCGGGTCGAGGAAGACCGCCTCGGTTCGTGCCAGGAGGCGGATCGCCTCCATCCCCTCTGCGGTCGGGACCCCGTAGTCGGCCCCGATAAAGGCACCGTCGATCACGATATCGCCGCCACCGAAGCACTGGTCGATCCCGAGCAGCTCAGCGGTGCCATTGGCCAGCGTCGCGCCGTCGACGATCAGTGTCTCGACCGGGTGCTCGACGGCGACACCATAGACGTCGAAGGGCGCCGAGAAGGCTCGCGCCCCGACGACGAGCCCGGCCTGCGTCCCCATTGACCCCGTCGCGAAATAGAGGCGGCTCGGGGCCTCGCCGCAGGTCACCAATTGCGCCAGCAGCTCGGCGACCATCGTCACGTACCCGGCTGCTCCAATCGGCACGCTGCCTCCGGTCGGAATCACATAGGGTCGCTCGCCGGAGGCACGCAGTTCGTCGCCAATCGACGCCATGAGGGCGGTGCGGGCCGCCTTGTCGGGAACGATGCGCACCTCCACTCCCAGGAGGTGATCGAGCAGCAGGTTACCGGCGATATCGGAACCTCGGCGTGCATCGAGCACCAAGACGCAGCGCAGCCCCCCGATCGCCGCCGCGGCTGCGGTGATGCGGGCGTGGTTCGATTGCACCGCGCCTTCTGTCACCAACATCGTCGCCTCGTTGGCAAGAGCATCTGCCAGGAGGTATTCGAGCTTTCGCGCCTTGTTGCCACCAAAGCTGAGTCCGGTGAGATCGTCCCGCTTGAGATAAATGCGCGGGCACCGGGGACCCAGCACCGCCTCCAGGTTTCGAGCCCGGTGCAGCGGCGTGGGCAGCGTTGCCATTAGATATCGGGGCAGCGTCGCGAGACGCATGTAGAGACTCCCGTCAGTTCTCGATTTCGGCCGACGGTCGATGGAGCGTCAGACTCCGTCCCGCACGCGCCCACCTGCAATGCGCACACCGAGCAGGACCAGGAGCGACGCCAGGAGCAGAACGACGGAGAGCAGCAGCGCCGCCGCCATGTCTCCGGCACCAAAACGGCCGTAGATCGCAAGCGGCATCGTCTGGGTCACCCCCGGGAAATTGCCGGCAAACATAATGGTCGCCCCGAATTCGCCGAGGGCGCGTGCCCAGGCGAGGACCGCGCCAGCGATGAGGCTCGGCAGGACGAGCGGCAATGTGACAGTCCGAAACACCTGGCCCGGCGTCGCGCCGAGATCGGCCGCGGCGGCCTCGATGTCGGCATCAACCCGCGCAAAACCGCCGCGGGCGGCGATAACGTAGAACGGAGCGGACACGAAGACCTGGGCCATCACCACGGCAATGGTGGTGAATCCAACGGTGATCCCGCTCTCGGCAAGCCACCGCCCGACCAAACCATTCCGGCCAAAGGCCACGAGCAGGGCGATGCCGGCTACCGCCGGCGGCAACACGATCGGCAGATCGACAATGGCTTCGATGGCCGCGGCGCCGGGGAAGCGTCGCCGGGCCAACAGAAACGCCAGGGGCGTCCCGAGAGTTACGACGATCGCCATCGTCGTCGCGGTCGTTGCCAAACTCAGCCCGAGCGCTTGACGCAGGATCTCGTACGTCTCGGTGTCCCAGGCTCCTCCTGTGCCAAGCGCGCGAATAACGAGCGCGCCGACCGGAATCGCCAGGAAGAGGAGGAGCAGGAGTGCAAGCGCCCAGACGGCAAGTCCGCTCGCACGACTGCCTGTACCGCCAGCCAACTTACCGGTAACGAGATCTGCGGCAGGGCGACTCGCCGTGACTCTTGACTCGGTACTCAACATACCGGCACCGCGTAGCTCACGTGCCGGCGCCGCGATCGCAGGATTGCCTGTTGACTTGGCCGTCAACGACTCGATTCTCCCGCCGTCACTGGTCGACTGGTTGGAACCCGAAGCGCTCGAGGATTGCCTGACCTTCATCGCTCAGAAGGTAGGCGACGAATGCAGAGCCAAGCGCCTGATCACCTTCCGCGAGAACAGCAATCGGATAGGTAGCGATAATGTTGACTTCGTCCGGTATGTCGACCACCTGGACCTGCTCGCCGGCCGCCGCGGCGTCTGAGACATAGACAATGCCGGCATCGGCTTCGCCGAGCGTCACCTTGGCCAGCACGTCCCGCACGTCTTCTTCCTCAGAGACGACGTTTGCGGCCACCCGCCGCACGAAGTCGGACCCGTAGGGGGCAGTATCGCTCGCCATTCGGCAGACCGCTTCGCGCGCGTATCGCCCCGCGGGAACCTCTGCCTGAGCCAGGACGAGCAAGGTTCCCTCCTTGCCGAGATCGGCCGCACTCTCGATACCGGCAGGGTTGTCGCGGGGCGTCACAATCGTGAGGCGATTGCGGGCGAACGTCGCAGCGTCACCTGCAATCAGCCCGGCCTCTATTGCCGCGTCCATCTGCGCAACGTTGGCAGACGCGAAGACATCAGCTTCGGCGCCTTCCGTCAGCTGTGTCACCAACGCCTGTGAACCACCGAAGCTGTAGGTGATCGACAGATCAGGGTTTGCTGATTCTAGCTCGCTCTCAATTGCCTCGAACGCGTCAGTCAGTGACGCCGCGGCAAACACCGTGAGACCGCCCCCTTCGCCTGGGAATTCCGCAACCGGCGTCGACACCGAAAGCGGCGTAGCTTCCGATTCTTCGCTTCGCGTGATGGAGGATGGGCACTCCCAAAGGGAGTGCTGCGCGGCGGCAGGCAGGCTCGTCAACGGGACCCATGCGAAGGCGAAGTAAGCCAGGCACGAGAGCCAAAACCAGAAGCGCCTGAATCGGTGCCGCATAAGCCAGTGCCGCGAACCTACCATCTCCCCTCCGATCAGATTGTTACTCAGCCACTGATTATTCAATGTCTGAGTATTCCCTCTGTCAGGATATGGCCGATCCGAGACACGGTCAAGCAAACACGCGGGGCGTTTCGCGTGGGGGCCTGCAGCTTCTCAGACGCGATTACGTCAGGAATGGCTCATCATTCAGCTCAGCGCGCGCAACCAGCTTCGGTGAACCATCACGGCCATATCCTTGGGGACCGTGATGGCGCAGGCCACCATCGATCTTGGTAATGGCAATGAGATCATTGCGGCTATTACCGTCGACTTCGTTGAGCGACTTGGGCTCGAGGTTGGATCTGAGGCAATTGCGAGCACCAAGGCTACAGAGGTCATGATGGCGACACCATAGCTCGCTAAGGCGCGACGCCAATCAAGGACCAAATCCTCGACGGCAGCTCAGTCCGGGATGTCAAAGGCGTTGACCACTGCCCTTTGCAACCCCGGATGGCGATCCAGCAACCCGTCGATGCTCATGCGCAAGAAGGACGCGAGCTGGATGAACTCCAATGGCGAGAGCGACAGCGTGACGAAGTCGATCTCGAGCTCAACCACGTCGTCCTCGCCGAGCGTATCTTTCGGTCTCAAGGAGACGCGACACCCGGTTTGCAAGCCAGTCTCCGGCCAGACCATGTCGAGGACATCGTCCATCTCGGCCGCGGGCCGAGGAGACGTAGATTCCCCACCGCCCTTTCGCTCGGCGACAATCGGCTCATCCACCATCAGAGTCTCCCGCGCGGCGAATCGAGCTACCGATCCTACTTCGTCGCTCAAAGCATCGCCCAGGCAGGCGTTGCCTCGGGATGAGACCCGCTGCGTCAACGGCCTTGCCGCAGTACGCCCTCACCGCACTCGGTTCGAATGATGACCCGATGTCACATCTTGCGAACATGCGTTCGCTTCGTATACTAGGTTCTGGACCAATATCTCCCGCGCAGAGACTGAGATCAATACTCCGGGAGTGGACGATGACCAGCGAAGGCAGTGAGCGGATTCCCGGCTTTGGTCCCGGACCGGAACTTGAACGTAAACCGGCGTCTGCTGACACGCCTCACCACACTGACACCGGATTTCCCTCGCCTGGGCGAACATCGCTTGCGGACGATGGCTCGGCACGGGAGGGAACCGGGTTTGATCCGACCCCGTATCTCCGGCAGCTGCACGGGCGGGGACGGGACGGTGGTGCCGACTACTTGGATGTCAAGTGGCGCCTGCTGTGGCTACGCAAGGAGCACCCCGACGCTGAGATCGTGACCGAGTTGGTCCAGCACGACCCGCAGCTGGCGATTTTCAAGGCCACGGTCACGGTGCCGAGCGGCGGCAAGGCGACCGGCTACGGCAGCGAAACCGCAAGTGATTTTCCCGACTTCATTGAAAAGGCTGAGACCAAAGCGATCGGCCGCGCATTGAACGCACTAGGGTATGGAGCCCAGTTCGGGGACTTCCAACGTCCGGAAGATCAGGCACCGGAAAGTGCTCCAGCGAAGCACGGTCGCCAGGCGGCGCCCGCCGCACGACCAGTGGCGCTGCCGAGGCGAGATGTGCGATCCGAAAATCCTCGCCAGACCAAGAACGAGACTCCCGGCGA
>JAICRA010000221.1 GCA_025937615.1 Thermomicrobiales bacterium
CAGCGCCTCCTTCATCCGAGCCCGGTAGTCGCCGACCGGCGCCGCGAAGACGACGTCCGCCAATCGCTGCACGCGCCGCCCTAGCTCTTTCGCCTCGTCGATTTGACCGGCACGCCAGGCCTCGATCATCCGCACCTGTTCGCGGGTCATGATCGCGCCGAAGCCGATCAGCGCGCCCTGAGCGCCGAGCACGAACGACTCGAAGATGAAGTTGTCGTTGCCGGTCAGGAGGGTGATCGGCCGCGGCAGCTCTTCCAGCACCCGTACCAGATCGAGGAACCGGCGGGCGTCGAACGACGCCTCCTTGATGGCCATGACGCCGTCGATGCTCGCCAGGGCCCGCAGCGTCTCGGGGTCGAAGTTGACGCCGCCCAGTGCCGGTTGCAGCTGGAACAGGATCAGGGGTAGACCGACCTCGGCGATTGCCTGGTGATAGCGGATCGGGACTTCGGGGTTGAGAGGGGCGCTGAGGTAGGCGGAGATGGGAAAGACAAGGAACGCCTCGGCGCCGGCCGCTTTGAAGTCACGGGCTTGCTCGACGGCCTGGCGGGTGAAGGGGCCACCCAGCCCGGCCACGATCGGCAGCTTGCCATTCAATTCGTCGGCGACGATCTCGATGACGCGAACTTTTTCACGATGCGTCAGGTGCGGTCCTTCACCGGTGTCCGCATTGATCGCCAGCGCAACCGGACCCTGATCGCTGACCCAACGGATGTAGCGCCGAAGCTGCGGCTCGTCGATCTCGGCTTCGGCCGTCATCGGTAGGACCGTCGCCGGGATTAGCCCTTCCAGATTGAGTGCCATACGCCACTCCGCCCCTTTCCATTTTTCGGACCGTGTCGCGGGCGCGCCGGCGCCTGCTTCGGGCCAGACTGCGTGAAGAGAGCGATCATAGGCATCGTCTTTCGGGGGTGTCAATGGCGGTCGAGGCCAATGGCTATCGGGCTAAGACGGCAAGACGGCAACTCGGTGAATCGGTAAGGACGAGATGAGACCAATGGCCTGTAGCTCAAACCCGTCGCCGAAGCTCGTCGATCACCTCCGCTGCTGGAGTTACCCACCCGAACTTGCGGGCAAAGTTCTTCAGCACAGCGGCATGCAGGTCTGGTAGGTACGAGGAGACGGCGTCGGAGACGATAGTCGTCGGGTAGCCTCGCTTGAAGCTCTCGCGAGCGGACTCCTCAACACAAATCTGCGTGACCGTGCCTGTGATGAGAACCGACGCCACGTGGCGAGCCTTGAGCAGATCATCCAGGTTCGTATTGTGGAAGGCGCCGTAACCGAACTTCTCGACGATGGGATCACCCGGCTGAGGGCAGAGTTCGTCGACAATCTCCGAGCAATCGAGCTCGTTGTCGACGTCAGGGTAGTAGCGCCGAAAACCCTTCCAGCAAGAGCAAATTGGTGGCGCGAGCTCGGGCGACCACTCCCACATCAGCGTACGCTGCGGACCGGCCACGAATTTGGTGTAGATGATGGGGATGTCCAGCTCGCGGCAAGCGGACAACAACTGTTGATGCGCCGCGATGGTTTCCCGCGCCCGAGGCACTTCCAGTGGTGCACCGACGCGCACGAAATCGTTCTGCATATCAACGACGAGCAGCGCGGGGTGGGCGAACCTATCGATCGTCATCTACTTCCTCCAGGGCCAGCGCGCGAGCGCCGCTCTTGTACCCTGCAAGACTCGCTCCCGTAAAGCCGGCACCACCTGTCCCGGATGCGCATGTCGGACTGCTCGTCTTATCAGTGACGTGCGTCTTCGAGCTGAAGGAGATGCTTGACGGGAGCATCTTCCACGCGTCCTGGCTGTGTGCTAACCATGCGGGATGCGACTATTGCCTCATGAAATATCGGTTGGTGGTGCAGACCACGGACGACCAGGGTGCAGTCAGTGAAGTCGAGCTGCTGCCAGAGGTGGTCTCTGAGCGCGGCTGGCAGTGCGCGCACGCCGTCTGGCCGGCGTGGATCGCAGGCGAGCAGGGCGCCGAGTGTGGCTGGTGCCATGCACCGCTGGTCGCCTGCGAGTTCGTCACGTGTCCATGGTGCGAGTGGTTGGTCCCGACCGAGCGCGTGCTCGAGCATTGGGGTGCGGGCTGCGAGAAGTGAGCGTCCGAAGAAGCACGTAGATGCGGTGGACATCACGATCAATTCGGTGGCCGACGTTCAACGTTTGACTCGAGCGGCGTCTCCACTGCTTGGTTGGATTGCGACCGGAGAGGCTCGAGCCGGGCTGTCGATCATGCGCTCGCCGCCTCGGCCTGATAGGTTCCTCTGACCGCGGCGAAGTGACTGAGGGCCAGCCAGTCCGGGAAGGCGCGGGTCAATTCTCGCTCCCCATCCAGCTCGATCAGGCGCTTGCTGAGCGCGTCAGCAAACGACTGGTGACCGAGCCAGACACGATGCATCGCCAGTGTGTCGGCACGGACGGTCAGGTCGACATCGAACCCCGGCGGGTCCCAGCAGACGGACGACTCTTCCGGTTCCAACAGGAGCCAGTAACTGCCGGTGGCATCCCCGGTGAAGTCGAACTGGACGACCACCCGCCGATCCGGCAGGCAGTCCTTGTGGAGACGTCGGTGCATGTCCCACAAGAGGAGTCGAGGGTCGAGATCACGCTCATCGACAAGGGGATTGAACCATCTGTGGCTCCACTCTCCGAGTCTGATGACCACGTCATAGAGATCCTGGCCCGCGTCGGTGAGGTGGTATTCAGGCGAACGGCTCACTCGCGTGAATCGACGCTCGACCAATCCGGCGCTTTCCAGGAATCGGAGCCTCTGCGCGAGAAGAGATCGGGAGATCTTGGGCAAACCATGTTCGAGCTCGCTGAAGCGATGGCTTCCACAGAGAAGCTCGCGCAGGATCAAGGGCGTCCACCGCTCGGCGAAAATCTCAGATGCCTTTGCGACGGGACAGAACTGACCATACTTCGTCACCGCGCTCTCCTCTTCCGTTGTTGATCCTCGAGCTTCATTTATTGTACTTGAGCCGGAGTGATGCTCCCTTACGATGGTTAGGCGAGCCGATAGCGGGGGCTCGCACGACGAGCCGACCCGGGTACACGGACTGCTGCCAAACCGGACCGGGATCACAGCACCTGGAGGATGCGATGAACACGCTTTCAGCTGCCAAGCCAGGGTTCCGCCCCACGCCCATTGAATTAGACGACGACCGGTTCGTTGCACTGGCGGCCGAACTCGGGCAGGAGTTCAGCGAGCGCGCGGCGGAGCACGATCGTCAGAACAGCTTTCCGACTGAGAACTTCGCGAGAATGCGGGAGCAGGGTTACCTCCGCCTCGCGGTACCCGAGGAGCTGGGTGGCCTCGGGGCCTCGATGCGCCAGGTTTGCTACGCGCAAGCCGAACTTGCCAAACACTGCGCGTCCACCGCGCTCGCGGTCAACATGCATCTCTACCTGGTGTTGGCGAATACGTATCGCTGGCGTCATGGCGCACCCGTGGAGGGTGTCCTGAGGCGGGTTGCGGACGAGGGAATCGTCCTCATGACGAGCGGCGGGTCGGATGGCATCTGGCCGAGCGGGACGGCTGTCCGGGATAACGGCGGTTTCCGCGTCAG
>JAICRA010000322.1 GCA_025937615.1 Thermomicrobiales bacterium
CCCTCGTCGGCGTTGCTCGAGGTGCTCGACCCTGAGCAGAACAACTCGTTCCGCGACCACTACCTGGATGTTGCCTTTGACCTGTCGAAGGTGATGTTCATTGCGACGGCGAACCTGCTTGACTCGATCCCGGCACCGCTTCGAGATCGCATGGAGATTCTCGAGCTGAGCGGATATACGGACGAGGAGAAGCTGGCCATCGCGCACCGCTTCCTGATCCCAAAGCAGGTGAAAGCTCACGGGCTAGCTAATGAGCCTCTGGACTGGACCGATGAGGGGTTGATTTCCCTGATTCGGAACTACACCCGTGAGGCCGGCGTCAGGAATCTCGAGCGGGAGATAGCTACCGTGGCGCGGAAGATCGCAACGCGGAAGGCGGAAAATCGGGAGTTCAGCCCGCAAGTTGGACCTGAGGAAGTTCGTGAGCACCTTGGCCGGCCGCGTCACTACTACGAGGAGCGAACGCAGCGGACAGAACAGGCTGGGGTGGCGATCGGGGTTGGTGTCTCCGGTGTCGGGGGCGACATCATGTTCATCGAGGCTTCGCGCATGCCTGGAAAGGGCTCGCTGACCGTGACCGGCCAACTCGGCGACGTCATGAAGGAGTCGGCGACAGCGGCTATGTCCTTCGTCCGGTCCAGAGCAAGCGATCTAGGTATCGATCAGGACTTTTTCAAGGAGTCAGATGTTCACCTGCACGTACCCGCAGGCGCGATTCCAAAGGATGGACCTTCGGCAGGGACCGCCATGACAATCGCACTCGTGTCCCTATTGACGGGAGTGCCGGTTCGCGACGATGTCGCGATGACCGGGGAAATCACGCTCCGGGGTCAAGTGCTACCGGTCGGTGGCATAAAGATGAAGGCGCTCGCCGCCCGTCGTTCGGGTGTGGACACCTTTGTCCTACCGAAGCGGAACGAGGCAGATCTGGACGACCTACCGGACGAGCTGAAGGCCGAAATGACGTTTGTTCTGGCGGAGACGCTCGACGACGTACTCGTGGCCGCGATGCCGCGGCATTTCCTCGCCATGCGCCCAGGGATCGACGACTCTGTCGAGTACGCCGAGCCCGCGACCAAAGAGCGCGAGCCCGTCGCCGCTGTCGCCTAGCAAGCACTGGCAGAGAGAGGACGAGAAACAGGCCGGCGATCGCCGGCCTGTTTCTCTGCGTTCCTGGAGAGCTATGACTTCGCCGCGAAGACCTTGCTCTTGGCCGCTGCGTCCACCAAGCGAGCAAACGGTCGGAGGTGAGCAGCGTCGCGCTCGAACATCAGCTCGGGGTGCCACTGCACGCCGAAAACCTCTGGGTTGCCGCGCATCACGACCGCTTCAACGAGACCATCCGGCGAGTACGCCACCGGGACCAGCCCAGGCGCAATGTCTCGAATCGCTTGGTGATGGAACGAGTTCACTCCAAGGTCATTGTTGCCGAAAATAGGTAAAGGCGCCGGGTCGACTGCCGACAATTCGTGGCCAACCGCCGAATCCTCTAGGCCCCTTTCGTGTTGACGATGTCCGATCTCCGTCGCGCCAGGATGCTCGGTGGAGACATCCTGAATCAGTGTTCCACCGAGCGCGACGTTCATGACCTGGACGCCCCGGCAAATTCCGAAAGTTGGGATCCCTCGAGCCAGTGCGGCATCGAAGACATCAAATTCGAATTGATCGCGGGCGGGGTCGATGCCGTATGTCGCAGGGTGGACGTAGTCGTCTCCGTACCGCGATGGATCCACGTCGGGCCCTCCACTCAGGAGAAGGCCGTCAACGACCGTCATGAGTTCATCGATTGAATCGTGCTGCGGCGGCAAGATTATAGGAACGCCACCAGCCGTTTCCACGGCTCGCACGTATGGTGCCGACATGCAATACCGCAAGAACGTGCCGTGGGCCAGGGTATCTACTTGGGCCGATGGAGTTATGCCGATTATCGGCTTCATACTGATTCCGTGCCTCCCTCAGTCGCTGCAGACCGGCCGTTATCCCCGCGAGTATACGGAGCGATTTCCTCCCTGGCAGGCGATTGTGGCGGCAGCGGGATCTGCGAGGGCAAGCGGAGCGTTTAGATCAGGGCCAGATCAGCGGGGACGTTTACCTCTAAGCGCACGCTCATTTACTTGACATAGTAACTCACTCCTGATACTATTAGCTGCTTGCGCTGAGGGTGAGCAGTGACCCCGGCACCGCTCCGGACGTCAATGGATGCACTTGACATAGTCTGCACGGAGTGGTAACC
>JAICRA010000073.1 GCA_025937615.1 Thermomicrobiales bacterium
ATCGCCACGATCTCCACTGCCAGCGATTCTTTGCTCATTGTCGGCAGTGCGGTGATTCCTCCGTCTGCTGTGAGAATCGTCGCCGTACTGCTTGACGCTCCGATGGTTGACTCCGCGTCGTTGGCAACGATCATTGCTAGACCCTTGGCGTGCAACTTTTGTGCGGCGTTCTCCAGCAGGTGCTCGGTCTCAGCGGCGAAGCCAATCTTCAAGAGATCCGGTCGGGTTATCGTGGCCAGAATGTCTGGGTTCCGCACCAACCGCACATCGAGGTAGTCCATGTCCGCGGACTTTTTCAGCTTCCGCCGCGACTTGCTTTCCGGCCGGAAATCGGCAACCGCCGCTGCCATGATCAAGACGTCGGCATCGACCGAGGCCTGCTCCACCGCATGGTGCATCTCTGCTGCAGTTTCGACGTTTACCAGAGTGGCGCCGCTCGGGACCCGCAAGCCTGTCGCTGCCGAGATCAACGTAACGTCGGCGCCTTGAGCGACCGCGGCAGCAGCGAGAGCGTGGCCCATCGCACCGCTTGATCGGTTGCCTATGTAACGAATCGGGTCAAGAGGCTCCCGGGTTCCACCAGCAGTAATGACAAATTTCTTGCCCGCCAGCCGCCTTGAACGCCCTAGCACGTCAGTCGCCTTGGCGACCACGGATTCTGGACTCGCCATGCGGCCCTCGCCGACTGCCCCCGATGCCAGCCGCCCGTGCGCAGGTTCAACAATTGTTACTCCGCGTTCAGTTAACGTCCGCAGGTGCCCTTGCGTCGCTGGATGGTGGAGCATGTGCTCTTCCATTGCCGGCGCCACGACTGCCGGGGAAGTAGTCGAAAGCGCGATGAGACTTATCAGGTCGTTGGCGAGGCCGAGCGCAAGTTTCGCAATGGTCGCGGCCGTCGCGGGAGCGATCACCAGCAGGTCGGCGTTCTCTGCGAGACTCACGTGCCCGGTGAAGTTGCCATGCCACGGCGGGAATGAGTCGGTGTGGACCGAACCGTGAGTAATCGCGGAAAAGGTGAGCGGATGAACGAATTGTTGCGCCGCCTCTGTCATAACAACTTCGACGCTCGCTCCTGCCTGAACGAGGAGGCTGGCGATCGATGCGGCCTTGTATGCCGCAATTCCGCCTGTTACTCCAAGGACAATGGACTTGCCTTCGAGAACTCTCATAGATGACATACCGAGCGCGACGTGAATATCGGTCTTTCGATATGCAGGATAGCGGAGCAGGAACCCGGCTCCCGCGAAGAGTTCGGCCCGAGTCGATCGGCCGTTGACGACGGCACGATTGGGGGTACAGTCTCACCGACGTGAAGTAGGTGCAAACGACTATGGAGCAGGCGATGGCGTTGAGCGCGCGGCCGGTGATGGAGCCGGTACTGGAAGCGCGGGGGATCAATAAGCACTTCGGCCCGGTTCAGGCGCTTAAGGACGTAAACCTCGCGGTGTACCCGGGTGAGGTAGTTGCACTGATCGGTGACAACGGCGCTGGTAAATCGACGCTGATCAACGTGGTGACGGGTGTGCTGCCGCTGGAAAGCGGAGAAATCGTGTTCGGCGGTGAGCCTGTCCAATTCTCGTCTCCCCACGAGGCGAGAGCCCATGGCATAGAAACCGTCTACCAGGACCTTGCCGTTGCGCCGCACCTCGATGCGGTGGCCAACATCTTCCTGGGCAGGGAACGCCGGCAAAGCGGCCTGCCGGGAATTCTTGGCTTTCTGGATAACCAGCGCATGCGACAAGAGACAGACGAGCAGCTTTCCAGACTGCGGGTGCGGGTGCCGGATCTCGAGCGTCGCCTGGTAACGCTCTCTGGCGGACAGCGCCAGGGCGTCGCGGTGGCACGAGCGGTAATGTGGGCGAGCAAGGTCGTGATCATGGACGAGCCGACCGCTGCCCTTGGCGTCGCGCAGACGGCTCAGGTTCTCGACCTGATCCGGCAGGTGCGTGATACAGGAATCCCGGTCGTCTTCATCAGCCACAATATGCCTAATGTCTTCCAAGTCGCCGACCGCATCGTCGTCCTGCGCCTGGGTCAAGTCGTCGCCGAGCTTGACCCAAAGACCGCGACGATCGAAGACGCTGTCGCGGCAATGACCGGATCGACGCGATTCTTGAACCGAGAGGTTGAGTAAAGTGAGCGCCGTAAAAGAGGCCTCTGACGAACTGGGCACCGAGATTCTACCGGCTCGCCAGCGGTACCTCTCTCAACTTGCGAAGTCGTTCACACTGCTCATCCTGGTCGCGATCATAGCCATTTTCTCGCTCTACGGTGGGACGAGCTTCTTCAACGCGCGAAACTTCAACGACATCATCATTGACTCTTCGCAGCTCGTCGTTCTCTCGGTCGGCATGACATTCGTCATAATCGCAGCAGGAATCGACCTTTCCGTTGGCTCGGTCCTGATCTTGTCGTCGGTCGTTGCGGCGAAAGTGACGATCGCGCTATCCGGGACCCCTCAGGACATCGCGCGATTCGAATTTCCAACGCAGCAGATCGGCATTCCGATTGGCCTCGCAGCTGGCGTGCTTACCGGACTCATTTGCGGACTCGTGAACGGGCTACTGGTTACCAGACTCCGGGTGCCAGCCTTTATCGTGACCTTGGGTATGTTGGGTATCGCCCTCGGTCTTGGCCAGCTTCTGTCGGGCGGCACATCTGTGCCGAATGTCCCGCCGGCGGTGCAGTCCGCGATCGGCCTTCGCGAGCTTGTCGCGTTCGACGTCGGCGATCAGCGGGTACGGATCACGCCTCCGGTCGTCATCGCCTACGGAATAGCGATAATTGCTGCAATCGTTCTCAACCGAACCCAGTTTGGCCGCTACACATATGCGGTCGGTTCAAACGCCGCGGCCTCGATGCGAGCAGGCATCAACGTTGATCTGCATCTCGTTAAGATCTATGCCTTGAGCGGTCTGCTCGCGGGGGTGGCCGGTGCAATGGATTTGCTTCGGTTCGGCACGGCTTCTGTCGGCTCCCACCAGGCGGACAACCTTGCCGCGATCTCGGCAACGGTTATCGGGGGGACCAGCCTGTTCGGCGGCATTGGAACCATTGGCGGGACTGTGATCGGCGCGTTCATACCCACGGTGCTTCGCAACGGACTTGTCATCGCCCGCGTTCAGCCGTTCTGGCAAAACGTTGCCATTGGCGCGGTACTCATTCTTGCGGTCTACCTGGATCAGCGGCGACGTCGCGCAGAGGAACGGATGTAGAGAGTCTGAATCTGTTGCAGCGAACCCGTGGTGTTGATACCCTGCGGCGGTCCGCGAACAGGCGTGACCCGCCAAACCAGACGGGAGGTCAAATGAAGATGATTGATCGACTCGATACTCAGCTGGACCGGCGTTCGATCCTGCGAGCGTCCGTCTATGCGGGTGCCGGCTTCACGTTGTTCGCTCCGCTCGGATTTCGAGCCGCGGCTCGCCAAGACTCGTTCACGATTGCCTTTATCCAAGGTGTGATCGGGGACAATTTCTACATCACGATGGACTGCGGAGCGCGCGCACAAGCCGAGGCGCTCGGCAATGTCACCATCGATACACAAGGTCCAGAGCGCTTCGATCAAACCTTGCAGACGCCGATCCTCAACGCCGTCGTTCAGAGCGCTCCGAGCGCAATCATGATGGCGCCAAATGACCGGCAAGGCATGATCGCTCCCATTCAGGCGGCCATCGACGCCGGTGTACCGGTCTTGTGCGTGGACACGACGATTGACTCCGACATCCAGCTTGGCGACGTAGCGACTGACAATGTGGAAGGCGGGCGCCTCGCGGCGCGAGGCCTCGCCGAGCAGATCGGGGGAGCTGGAAAAGTCTTCGTCGTCAACGTCATTCCGGGAGTATCCACCACGGACCAGCGAGAGCAGGGGTTCCGTGAGGCGATCGAGACGGAGTTTCCTGACATCGAGTATCTCGGTCAGGAGTATTCCAACAATGACGCGAACGTCGCGGCGCAGATTACGGCGGCGCGACTCCAGTCCGATCCCGATCTGGCTGGGATCTTCGGCACTAACCTGTTCTCTGCACAAGGCGCCGCCGCGGCACTGCGGGAGCAAGGCTTGCAAGGCCAGGTCAAGATGGTCGGGTTTGACGCCGGACCAACTCAGGTGCAGGACCTGCGCAGCGAAGTAGTTGACCTTTTGATCGCTCAGCACCCGGGCGATATCGGGGAGATTGCGGTACAGCTTCTGCACGAGTTCCTGACGACCGGCGAGCCGCTCGATCCGAAGGACTACGTGACCGGCGCCACAATCGTGACCCGCGACAACATCGATGATCCGGAGGTCGCTCGGTATCTCTATGTCGCGGAGTGCGCGAATTACACACTCGCCAATGCGGTGCCGATGCCGGCCGCATCGCCGGTAGCTACGCCGACGGGGTAGCGATTCGAGACCGGTTAATGAGTGGGCGGCGCGGATCTCATGATCCGCGCCGCCTTTACTTGACAAAAGCAAAGCGCCTGACGTACAATAATCGTTCCGGCTCGCTGACCCGCAAATCAGCAGGGTCCGGAAAACCTTCGAAACCGGTAGCCGGGCGGGGCGTGCTGGAACATTCACTATCGAACCTGGTCGCACGGGAGGGGCAATCTATGTCCTCCCGCTTTGGTGTGTCAGGGACAGGGCAGGAATTAGTCAATCCGCCGGTCTACGAACGGCAACCGCAAGCCATTGCGGGGTTTCCCAGGGTCAATTCGGCGTGCCGTCCCCAACATGTATGGAGGAGTTATTAACTGTGGCATTGACGACGGTTGAGGCGAATGGGGTCGAAGCGGCAAGCCCTAATGGACTGCAGACGGTTCTCTCCAATACCGGAATCGACCGGCGCTCGTTCTCGCGTATTCCGACGGTCTGGGAGATGCCGGACCTCGTCCAGGTGCAGATCGAATCATTCGAGTGGTTCAAGCGCGAGGGACTGCGCGAACTTCTGGAGGAGATCTCGCCGATTTCTGACCACCACAAGAAAATGGAGCTCACCTTCGGCGAGTATCGGTTCGACGAACCATGGAAGCGGTTGCCGGAGCACCTGCAGCAGCAGGGCAAGGATGACCCGCGTATCGTCGAGCAGTTTTGCCGGGAGCGCGATATCACCTATGCCTCGCCACTTCGCATCAAGGCAAAGTTGCGCATCGTAAACCCGGAGACCGGCGAGATTCGCGAGATTGGCGCCGGTGAGGACGAAGATTCCGAAATTTTCATCGGGGACTTCCCGTTGATGACGACCGATGGGACGTTCATCATCAATGGTGCCGAGCGCGTGGTCGTGTCGCAGTTGGTCCGTTCCCCCGGCGTTTACTTCGACCGCGCGATCGATCCTACGACCGGAAAGCTCGTTTCGACCGCAAAGCTGATCCCCAATCGCGGCGCCTGGCTTGAGTTCGAGACATCCAATCGCGACGTGATGTCGGTCAAGGTCGATCGCAAGCGCAAGATGCCGGTGACGATTCTGCTCCGAGCTATCGGCATGACCGACGATGAGCTCGAGACGGTGTTTGCCGATGTTGATACGAACCCGGATCGTCCATTCTTGCGCACGACGCTCGAGAAGGATCCGACTCATGACAAAGACGAGGCGTTGATCGAGCTATACCGGCGGCTGCGCCCAGGTGACCCACCGACGCGTGACAACGCGTCGGCGATGCTGGAGAACTTGTTCTTCAACGACCGGCGATATGACCTGGCGCGAGTTGGCCGGTACAAGTTGAACGAGCGCTTGCATCGCGAGAAAGGCGATGAGGCGCGGCCCGAAGGCCGGATTCTGACGCGCGAAGACCTTATCGAGATCATCCGGGAGATGATCCGACTCGGAAACGGGCTCGGTGAGCCGGACGACATCGACCACCTCGGCAACCGCCGCATTCGCGCGGTGGGCGAGTTGATTCAGATGCATGTCCGCACCGGGTTCCAGCGACTCGAGCGGGGTATCCGGGAACGGATGACGATCCAGGATCCGGAGACGGTGACGCCTAAGGGATTGATTAGCACGACGCGCCCGGTGATGGCGGCAGTGCGGGAGTTCTTTGGCGGCAGCCAGCTTTCGCAGTTCATGGACCAGACCAATCCGCTATCGGAGCTGACACACAAGCGTCGACTCTCGGCGCTCGGGCCGGGCGGACTGAGCCGGGATCGGGCCGGTTTCGACGTGCGAGACGTCCACCCGTCCCACTATGGACGCATCTGTCCGATCGAGACCCCTGAAGGCCCGAACATCGGTCTCATCGGCTCGCTGGCGACATACGGAAAGATCAACCAGTACGGGTTCATCGAGACGCCGTACCGACGGGTAATCTCGCAGCTCGTGGTGGACGACCCGGCTCTTCCTTTGGAAGCTCAGATTCTCCGTGACGACGCCGTCGATCCCGAGAGCGGCAAGGTAGTGCTCGGCGCCGGAACAGTTTTGGGCGAGTCCGAAGTCAAGAAGATTCAAAAAGCGGGTATCAAGACCATCCGGGTGAAGCCGGT
Source organism: Thermomicrobiales bacterium (assembly GCA_025937615.1). The sequence goes on from JAICRA010000073.1 coordinate 6,464, forward strand.
GGCGTCGGACATCATCGACTATCTCTCGGCTGACCGGGAAGAACAGGTGATGATCGCCCAGGCCAACACACCACTTGACGAACAGAGCCGCCTCATCCCCGATCAGGTGGTGGTCCGCGTAGGAGGTGGACACCGGTTCCCGGTCGTTCCCTCCGAGCAGGTCGCATACATGGACGTGTCGCCAAAGCAGGTCGTCTCGGTCGCGACGTCGTTGATTCCATTCCTGGAACATGACGACGCGAACCGCGCGCTGATGGGCGCCAACATGCAAAAGCAGGCGGTGCCGCTACTGCAACCGCGAGCGCCAGTCGTCGGGACCGGGGTCGAGCACCAGGCCGCTCGGGATTCGGGGCAGGTGCTGGTCGCTGGACAGAACGGCGTTGTGCAATCTGTCAGCGGACGCCAGATTGTCATCGTCGACGACGAGGGCAACGTTCACGAATACAACCTGCAGAAGTTCGTCCGCTCGAACCAGGACACGTGCATCAATCAGCGGCCAAGCGTCCGCCAGGGTGACCGCGTAACTACCGGTCAAATCATCGCTGACTCGTCTTCAACGGAGAATGGAGAACTTGCTCTCGGGCAGAATGTCGTCGTCGCGTTCATGCCGTGGGAAGGTGGCAACTTCGAAGACGCCATCCTTATCAGCGAGCGCCTGGTGCGGGACGACGTCTTCACGTCGATCCATATCGAGAAGTACGAGACCGAGGCGCGGGATACCAAGCTCGGTCC
>JAICRA010000009.1 GCA_025937615.1 Thermomicrobiales bacterium
ACCGCTTCTACATGCTTCGTTCCGACGACGAACGCCATCGCGTCGGTCCGGGAGTGGGTGAGCGAGACGTCGAAATTGACAAGGCCCAAGTGGGCGGCACGCTCCGCCGCGCTGCCGTGCAAGATCAACACCGGCTTCCCGCGCCGGTTTGCAAGGACTTCCATCTCACGCCAACGAATACCCCGGATACCGGTGCCAAGCGCCTTGGAAGTTGCCTCTTTCGCGGCAAAACGAGCTGCCAGTTCGGAAATCCGTGAACCGTAACGCTCACGTTCCCGCTCGGTGTAAACACGCCGCAGGAACCGTTCACCGAAATCGGCCAGGGTGCGCCGGATGCGGGCGATTTCGATGGTGTCAATGCCGACGGCCACCGCTCCACATCGCTCCGGATCCAGTTCGGGTTGATAGCGCTGCAATCGTTCTCCTGCCGCTCGGTCAGGATTGTACTCGGCACGCGAAAGATCGCTGGAAAATGCCTGCATTGCCCCAGCGGAAAGGCTATGCCTCCACTCCACCCTGTACCGGACGATAGCGATCGAGGAAGGAAGCATGCGCGGCGGTGAACGCGCGCTGCTCAATTGCCTGCCGGAGCACCGCTACCTGATTTGCAAGAAAGCGCAGGTTGTGGATGCTGGCTAGGCGCAACCCGAGGATTTCTCCCGCGCGGAACAAGTGATGGAGATAGGCAGCGCTGAACTGGGCACAGGTGTCACAGTCACACTCCTCGTCGAGCGGTGCATGGACATCGGCGAACCGGCGCTGTTTGATGTTGACGCGTCCGGTTGGCGTGAACAGTGCTCCGTTGCGGGCCAAGCGGGTCGGCAAAACGCAGTCGAAGAGATCGACCCCTCGCGCCACGCCCATCCATAGGTCTTCAGGCGAACCGACTCCCATCAAGTAACGCGGTTTGTCGATGGGCAGAATCTCGGAAACGATATCGAGCATTTCGGCCATCACGGGTTTTGGCTCGCCGACGCTCAGCCCCCCGATCGCACATCCCGCAACGGCCGCCGAGGCAATCGCCGCCGCGCTCTCCCGGCGCAGATCGGGGTTCATACCACCCTGGCAAATGCCAAAAAGCGCCGCTCGCTCCTCGCCACGGGCGGCTGCAAACGCATCCAGGCAGCGGGCGAGCCAGCGGTGGGTTCGATAGGTCGCGTCTCGCACGGAGCCGAGCTCCGCCGGCAGACCAACGAGATGATCGAGTGCCATGACGATGTCTGATCCCCAACCGAGCTGCAATCCCACCGCGCTTTCCGGTGTGAGCTCGCGGCGACTGCCATCGACGTGAGAGCGGAATGTCACCCCCGATTCGCGGACGCGCACGTTGCCGGCCAAGCTGAAAATCTGGAAGCCTCCACTGTCGGTCAGGATCGGCCCGGTCCATCCCATGAACCGGTGCAAGCCTCCAGCGGCGACCAGCGTCTCTAACCCTGGGCGGAGCATCAGGTGGTAAGAGTTTGCGAGAATGATCTGCGCGCCCGTGGCGCGCACCTCTTGCGGCAAAAGCGTCTTGACCGTGGCCTGGGTGCCCACCGGCATGAACGCCGGTGTTTCGACTACTCCATGTCCCGTTGACATCCGGCCGCGTCGGGCCCCGCTTCCCCGGTCGATCGTGAGTACTTCAAATTGAAACGGACGACGCATTCCACCGTCGGCCAAAGCAGCACCGTTGGGAATGCCGGCCGGAGAGCTGGAGACAGAAGTCAGATCGTCAAGAGCCAAATTCACGGTCGAGTGATGAGGATCGAGCAGAGGTCAGACGCCGTTCCGCTGCGCATACGCTGATGCCGCTCGCCGGCGGCGCACGCGGCTGATCGGATCGTCCGGGGCCGCTCCATTTGTGGACATTGACGAGCCATTCTTCACGGCCGGGAACTCGACATCGAGATCAAAGAACGAGACATCGGCCAGAGGATCGGCTTTCGTGGCGACCGGATGTGTCCCGGCCGCGATTCCATCGAGCTTGCCAACACGTCCGGTCTTCGCTTTCGCGCCGTTGGCAACATCCTTTGTCGACGACCTGCTCTTGCTCGGAGAAGTCGCCCCCGTCGGATTCGACGCCGTCGCGGCAGCTGTTCCCTTCTTGCCGGCGATACCCGACGACTTCTTCCCGTCGGCAATGGCCTTGGTCCCGGACTTCTTCAGATCACCGCGCGCGCTCTTACCAATCCCTTCGACTTCTTCCTGGATGCCTTGCATCTCGCGTTTGAAGGTCTTCTTAACTTCATCGACCTCGGCGAAAGTCTTTTCGAACTCTCCCGTGAGATCGGAGCTCATGCGCCGGAAGTCACGTACCCATCTGCCGACCTGTCCGGCAAGCTCGGGCAGGCGGCTCGGTCCAAAGATGACCAAAGCGACGACCAGGACGATGAACATTTCCTGGTATCCGATGCCGAACATGGGGGTGCACCTTCTCGGAGAGAAATTACTGCTCAGAACATCATGAATGAGCCGACGTGGCAGAATCGCGGCGAAAGTATAGCACCGGGTTGCGGCCGGCACGGCCTGAGAGGCGTCTTGCTTGTGAAGATTGTGGTGGGGCTGGGGAACCCGGGTCGGGAGTACGCCGCGACGCGGCACAACCTCGGTTTCATGGTTGTGGACGAGCTTGCCCGGCGTCTCGCCGCCAGTGAACGACGCAATCGGTTTCGGTCCGAGCTTGTCGAAGCTTTTGATGGACAAGAAAAAGTCGTTCTCCTCAAGCCGCGCACGTACATGAACCTCAGTGGGTCCGCGGCGCGCGAAGCCGTGTATTGGTACAAAGTCCCGATCGACGATCTGCTTGTTGTCGTGGACGACATCGACCTTCCCTTCGGCTCGATACGACTCCGCGCCAGGGGTGGCTCCGGGGGTCATAACGGGCTCAAATCGATCATCGCGGAACTCGGATCGGATGGATTCTCGAGGATGCGAATCGGGATTGGCCGGGGAACCGGGCATGCCACACGTCAAGTCCTCTCCCGCTTCACCTCTGACGAAGAGCGGGTTCTGCCGGGCGTGCTCCAAGGAGCAGCCGATTGTGTGCTGGAATGGGAGAGGAACGGCATCATCAACGCGATGAATCGTTGCAACCGCGCTCCCGAATCCGAGAATGGATCGTCACCACCGATTGAAGAACGCTAGCGTGTTGTGGCGCCTGTGCCTCTTGGTCGGGGCACGTACAATCGAATTAGCGCACTCGAATGAACGCACGGGAGAGGCTGGCCCTGGAAACGAGCGAGACGGCATCGAACCCCGAGCCCGCCGCGATCGAGCGGGTGATTGTCGTGGGTGCGGGAACGATGGGTAGCGGCATCGCCCAGGTGATAGCCCAGGCCGGCATCCCGACGACTCTGACGGATGCCGACATGGCGAGCCTGGAGCGGGGCTACGAGGGGGTTGCGTCGAGGTGGCAGCGACTGGTCGAGACTGGGCGACGCACTCAAGATGACGTCGCCAGTTTTCGCGCCAACCTCAGTCTTGGAACGGTCGCGGAGGCGGCTAACGCGAATCTCGTCATCGAAGCGATTGTCGAAAAGCCGGCGGCCAAATCTGCGCTGTTCGAGGAACTGGCGATGGTCTCGCCGACACAGACGATCTTTGCCTCGAACACATCTTCCATCTCGATCTCGACTCTCGGCCGTGCCTCGGGAAGACCGGATCGCTTCCTCGGACTCCATTTCTTCAACCCGGTGCCAGTGCTTCCACTCGTGGAAATCGTTCGAGGGCTCGAGACATCTGAATGCACGCTTGCCACGTCGGTGAAGTTCGTCGAAGCGATCGGGAAGACCCCGATCGTGGTCGGCGACTCGCCCGGATTCGTCGCTAATCGCATCCTCTTGCCGATGATCAACGAGGCGATCTTCGCTCTTCAGGACGGAGTCGCTCCCGCGGCGGCGATCGATGAGGTAATGAAGCTCGGCATGTCACATCCGATGGGTCCGCTGGCCTTAGCGGACCTGATCGGTCTCGATATTTGTCTCGACATCCTGGAGACGATGCACCGCGATTTCGGGGATGACAAGTACCGTCCGGCTCCGATACTCCGGCGCATGGTCGGCGCCGGGAAGCTTGGCCGCAAAGCCGGACAAGGATTCTTTGAGTACTGAGCATGGCGGCTGACCAACAAACGGCAGGAGATGAACCGACTGGAGCTGAATCTCGTGACGACCAGGATGCGCCGATCCGCATCCTAATCGCCAAACCTGGTCTCGATGGTCACGATCGTGGAGCGAAAGTGCTGGTGCGCGCACTCCGCGACGCGGGCTTTGAGGTCATCTACACGGGGCTGTTTCAAACCCCGGAGATGATCGCCTCTGCGGCCCTGCAGGAGGACGTTCAAGTCATCGGCCTCAGCATTCTCTCAGGGGCGCACATGGAACTCTTTCCCCGCATCATGGAGGCGTTGCGGGAACGCAGATTGGATGATGTTCTCGTCGTCGCCGGCGGCACGATCCCCAAGGCCGACATTCCGCGGATCAAGGCGCTGGGTGTGGCAGAAGTCTTCGGGCCCGGGACCCGATTGGCGACGATCGTGGACTTCATTCAAGCCAACGCGCCACGGCCGTCGCCGCTGTGGTGAGCGCCGACGATGTCCTCCTTCGCCTTCAGGGGCCGGACAGACGGGCATTGCCGCGCCTGGCGAGCCTGGTCGAAAACGAAGACCCGAGTGGTCTCGAGGCGCTGGATGCTCTTTTTCCATTGACCGGGCGGGCTCACGTGATTGGTGTCACAGGGCCACCCGGAGCCGGCAAGAGCACTCTCGTGGCCGCACTCCTCGGCTGCATTCGCGCGGCTGGTCGCCGGGTGGCGGTGATTGCCGTCGACCCGTCAAGCCCAATTTCCGGTGGCGCGGTCCTGGGTGATCGCATTCGCATGATGGATCGCTATGCGGACGACGAGGTCTTCGTCCGAAGCATGGCGAGTCGTGGTCGCCAAGGCGGGATCGCGTGGTCCACCGCCAGCCTCGTCCACGTCCTAGATGCAGTTGGCTACCCGGTGATACTCATCGAGACCGTGGGCACAGGGCAGGATGGTACTGATATCTCGTCACTTGCCGACACTGTCGTGGTAGTCGAGGCACCCGGGCTCGGCGACGGAGTCCAGGCAATCAAGTCCGGTCTGCTCGAGGTCGGCGATATCGTCGTCGTCAACAAGGCAGACCAGCCCGGAGCCGAGGACGCGCAACGGATCCTGCGGGCATCATTCGAGCTTGGGCACCCGAGTCAGGGTCGAACTGTGCCAGTTCTGCCGACGGTAAGTATCACCGGCTCCGGTATATCGGAACTACTCGCCGCGATTGACGAACACGATGCGTGGCTCTCGGAAAGCGGCCAGCGAAGCGTGCGACGGGAACGGGCCGCGCGGGCGGAAGTGCTATCCGGCTTGCGAGCCGCGCTCGACCGCCGCCTGGAGTCCGGGACCGCTCGGTCGGCCGAACTGGCTGCGCTTATCGCCATGGTAGCGCGCCGCGAACTGAGTCCCCGGCGTGCCGTGGACGCGCTGATTGGTGCGCTAGATTCGTCGGCCAGCGACGGCCCGATTGGCGATTAGTGCCGCAGTCGTGCCCGCACCGATCCCATTATCAATATTGACTACGACAAGACCCGGCGCACACGACTGAAGCATCGTCGTCAGTGCCCCCACACCGCCAGCGCCAAGGCCGTAACCCACGGAGGTCGGCAAGCCGATGACCGGGATGTCGACAAGCCCTGCCACGACCGAGGGCAGCGCGCCGTCCATGCCGGCCGCGACGACGATCACGTCAGTTCGTGCTGTGGCGAACCGCTCTAACGGAGCGACCAACCGATGCAAGCCGGCGACACCTACATCCCACGCCTCCAGCACGGTCGCGCCCATTTCCGCGGCGGCAAGCGATGCCTCGGCTGCGACCGGTATGTCGGAGGTGCCAGCAGTCAATATTCCAACGACGCCGCCGCGCACGGGGCGCTCAGCTGATGGCCGAGACGCGACAAGCGCCCTTGCCACTGGATGTGGCTCGACACAGATCGCTGGTTCAAGCGCACTCTGTATTGCTCCGATGTCCTCCGGTCGTATCCGGCTGGCCAGTGCCCGGCCATTTGCCTCGACGAGCTGCCGCAAGGCCTCGATGACTTCCACACTGGTCTTGCTGCCGGCAAAGACGACTTCGGGAATCCCGGAGCGGCGCATTCGATTGGCGTCGACGCGAACAGACAGCTGGTCTTCTGCGTTCGACCCGAGATCTTCCCTCTTGGCGCGGTTAAGTGCTTCGCGAAGATCGACAAACGGCGACTGCTGTGGAGGCTCGCTCATTCTCCCGGCGCCTCCGCCAATGCGCGCTCGATCGCCTCACTCATCGGCACCGAGGATGTACCCGGAGCCAGCACCGCGAGGAACTCGATGTTCCCGGCTGGACCTCGCAGCGGCGAAGCTGTCAGCCCGGCAATTCCTAGTCCGAGCTCGTCCGCGGTTCGAAAGAGGTTTTGCAGAACGCGACGGTGTGTGGCTGGTTCGCGCACAACGCCTCCTCTTCCCACCTCGGCGCGCCCCGCCTCGAACTGCGGTTTGACCAGAGCGACGATTTGACCGTTGTCGTTCAGGAGGTTCCGGGCGGCAGGTAACACGAGCCCGAGGCCGATAAACGAGACATCGATAGTCACCATATCGATGCGCTCCGGCAGCGACTCGAGATGACGGACGTTCGTCCGCTCGATGACGATAACGCGGGGATCGGATCGCAACCGAGTCGCGAGCTGCCCGTACCCGACGTCGATCGCATAGACTCGCGCCGCTCCATGTTGCAATAGACAGTCGGTGAACCCGCCTGTGCTCGCGCCGAAGTCGGCGGCGACGCGGTCGCGTACCGCGATTTGAAACTCGGACAACGCATGCTCAAGCTTCTCACCGCCACGGCTCACGTACTTTGGCGGCGCCTTGAGCGTAACGTCATCGCCGCTGTGGATAGTGACTCCGGCTCGCGTGACGGTCACCCCATTGACCAGCACATCGGCGGCCATGATCAATGCGCGAGCCCGCGAACGGTTCTCTGCGAGGCCGCGCGCGACCAGCGCTTCATCCAGGCGTCGCCGCGCGCGCACCTCGACCGACCGGTCGTTGACTGGCCTATGCGCCAAGGCGGGACCGGAACGGCGCGGTCTGGACGTGGCAGATGGCGATTGCTAGTGCATCCGCGGCATCATCGGGATGCGGGGCATTCGCTAAGCCCAGGATCAATCGGACCATCTCCTGTATTTGGGCCTTGTCGGCCTTCCCATAGCCAACCACGGCCTGCTTGACTTCGGATGGAGCGTATTCCGCGACAGGGATGTCGCGCTGCGCTGCGGCCAGCAGGACCGTGCCCCGCGCCTGGCCAACCGTCATGGCCGTCGTGACATTCTGAGCAAAAAATAGCCTCTCGACCGCCACCGCGCTCGGGCGGTGGCGGTCGATCAATTCACCGACCGCCGAGTAAATCGTGAGTAGGCGCTGCGCCATTGGCTCGTCGGGGTCGGTCACGATGACGCCGTAATCGATCGCCTTTGGATCCGGTTCGCTCTCGATCACTCCGTAGCCGAGGCGGGCCGTGCCCGGGTCGAACCCGATCGCGATCACGCTCGCCTCCCCACTCGCTACATGGCCGCGGCCAGCACCTCGTCGTCGACGTCGACATTTGTGAAGACCTCTTGCACATCGTCGAGGTCCTCCAACTTTTCGACGAGCCGGATCAACTTGACTGCGGCATCCGGTTCAGGCGCTACCAGTGCCTTCGGACGCATCGTCAATTGCGCGTCCTCAACCACGTAGCCCTCGGCGATAAGGGCCTCACGAGTCCGGTGCAGGTCGGTCGGGTCGGTATAGACGACCAGAGTGCCATCTTCCGTTTCGACGTCGCTGGCTCCGGCATCGATGGCGACGAGCGCAATTTCATCTGGATCATTCGAACCGATGGGCACCTCGATCACGCCCATCTGGTCGAACATCCAACCGACGCTGCCATTCTCACCCAGCGTTCCACCGGCTCGTGTAAGTACTGCCCGCACTTCGCCGACGGTTCGATTCTTGTTGTCAGTTTGAACCTGGATCATCAGCGCCCCGCCCCCGGGTCCATAACCTTCGTAAAATATCTCTTCGTACTGGTCGGCCGATCCAGAACCGACGGCGCGCTGAATCGCGCGCTCGATGTTGTCCTTCGGCATGTTGGCTGCCTTGGCCCGGTCGACCGCTAGACGGAGACGGGTGTTGGCATCAGGATCGGGCAAGCCTTGGCGGGCGGCGATCGTGATTTCTCGTGCCAACTTGGTGAAAAGCTGGCCGCGTTTCGCGTCCGCCGCGCCTTTCTGCCGCTTGATGGTCGACCACTTGGAATGCCCGGACATGGTGCCGCTCCTTGGCCCTAGAGCTCTCGTGTCATCGTAACGGATCAGTATAGCCAGCTCCTTGCTCATGATCTGCGGCCGATTTCTCGGTAACCCGCTTGAAATATGGGCAAAGCTCCGCTAGACTGCGCGTATACACGAGGCCATCAGCAGGATTCGCCCGCGCAAGTGCCGCGGAGTGAGCGGACAATGCCAGCCCGCACTGGTCGCCACCCACCCATAGCCCGTTAGCGCCACCCTCCGCTCTTGAGCGGTGGGTTTTTATTTGCCGTTCGCGCCACGCCCACGCCCAAGCGCATCGTGTCGAGGCCGCGCGTCGTCTGGAAATGGTGACAGAGGCGATGGTCACGAACCTGATCGATAAGGGCAGAGACCAGGGATACCTTCTTTCAGACGAGGTGGTGGCCGCGTTCCCGAACGCGGAAGAGCACCTCGATGTTCTCGAGGAGTTCTACTCCTCCTTGGTCGCGGAAGGTATCGAAGTCCTCGATCAAGCCCCGCTGAAGCCGGTCCCCCGTCCCCGCGGGTCAGCACCAGAGCGTCCCGTGGATCGGGCGGCATACCCTGAAGACCTGGCGTCTGGGGTTGGAGATTCGGTTCGTCTTTATCTGCAAGAAATCGGTGACACCGATCTCCTGACGATGCAAGAGGAAGTTTGGCTCTCCAGGCGCATGGAGCGAGGCAAGATCGCGGAAGAGCTCTTGCTGGACCCGGATCTCAGTCCAGAGAAGCGAGCCGAGCTCGATGCCGACCGGCTTGACGGCGAGCTCGCCCGAGCCCATTTGATCCGCGCAAATCTCCGGCTGGTCGTCTCGGTTGCAAAGAAATATGTTGGTCGCGGTCTCTCCTTTCTCGATCTCATCCAGGAAGGCAACATCGGTCTGATGAAGGCGACCGACAAATTCGACTACAAGCGCGGCTTCAAATTCTCGACCTACGCAACCTGGTGGATTCGGCAAGCTATCACCCGCGCGATTTCTGACCAAAGCCGCACGATTCGGCTGCCAGTCCATGTCGGGGAAACAATCAATCGGGTCAAGAAAACGGGGCACCGACTGCAGCAGATCCTCGAGCGAGAGCCAACCCAGATCGAGATTGCCCGCGCCATGGATGTCACCGATGACAAAGTGCGTCAGGTGCTGGACGTCTCCCGGCATCCGATCTCGCTCGAAGCGCCGGTTGGGCAGGAAGGTGACGCGTTTCTCGGGGATTTCATCGAAGACGAATCGATGCCGCACCCACTGGAGCTGGCTTCGCACGAGTTGTTGAAGTCACAGATCTGCGAGGCTCTAGCCAAGCTCACCGAGCGGGAGCGCAAGATCATCGTCTTGCGCTTCGGGCTCGAGGACGGTCGATTCCGAACACTCGAAGAAGTGGGCCGTGAGTTTGGCATTACCCGCGAGCGGATCCGTCAGATCGAAGCCAAGGCGCTTCGCAAGCTCCGTCATCCAAGCTACAGCCGAAAGTTGCGGGGGTACCTCGAATAGTCAGCGAAGCGCTGATCGTCAGGGCCAGATTTCGCTGAGAACGTGCGGCAAGTGTTCGGCCGTCACGATTGTGGAGCCGAGAAAATGAGGGATACGTTGTGCCCGCCGAATCCCATCGAATTGCTCATGACGTGGTTGACGGTGGCGCGGCGAGCAACGTTGGGTACGTAGTCCAGATCGCAGTCCGGATCCGGAGATGTCTGGTTGATCGTCGGCGGCAGGATTCCATGCTCAATGGCCTTGACCGCGATTGCCGCCTCCAACGCCCCGGCGGCCCCCAGCAAGTGGCCGGTCATTGATTTCGTCGAACTGATCGCCACGCGATAAGCCGCGTCACCGAACGCGGTCTTTATCGCCTGAGTCTCGAATTTCTCGTTTAGCGGTGTCGACGTTCCGTGAGCGTTGATATAGTCGATCTCTTCCGGACGGAGGCCGGCCTCGTCAAGCGCCAAAGTCATCGCGCGTGCCGCTCCGCTCCCGCCCGGCGCAGGCTGGACCATGTGGTTTGCATCGTCCGTCGTCCCATATCCAGTTAGGACCGCCAGCACAATCGCCCCACGTCGCGCGGCATGCTCGGCGCTCTCCAGGATGAGCGTGGCCCCGCCCTCGCCGAGCACGAACCCGTCACGCTCTGCGTCAAACGGCCGGCTGGCCGCCGTTGGTTCGTCATTCCGGGTAGACAAAGCACCCATCGCGTTGAATCCCGCAACCACCATTCGCGCGAGAGGCGCCTCACTCCCTCCCGCGATAATGACGTCGGCCTGCCCTCGCTTGATGATTGCCGCCGCCTCTCCGATCGCGTGAGCCGAGCTGGCACAAGCCGAGACAGGAGCAAAATTTGGTCCCCGCGCCCCAGTGGCGATGGCGACCGTGCCGGAGGCCATGTTGCCGAGGAACATCGGCATGAAGAACGGGCTCAGGCGATTTGGACCTTCAACGAGAACCGTCTCCATTCCGGCGTCAAGAGTTTCCGCGCCCCCCATACCCGACCCGATGAGCACTCCCACCCGATCGGCATTTCCATCATCGATCTTCAGCCCCGCTTGCTCTAGAGCCTCCAGCGCAGATGCGACTGCGAAATGTGAATAGCGATCGGTCCGCCGCACGTCCTTTCGTCCCATGCGAGCGACTGGATCGAAATCCTTGACCTCTCCGGCGAACGTTGTCTGGTATCCGGTGGGGTCGAAACGAGTAATTGGCGCGATTCCGGACTTACCGCCGACCAAGGCTTCCCAGGTCGCCCCTGCATCGTGACCAATCGGCGACACGGCGCCAATTCCAGTAATGACGACTCGTTGCCCCGGTTGATTGGGAGAACCTGTGCCGGTCATCCTCTCTTCCTCGCGATCTCGATCCAACCCCTTCATCCTACGATGATGACCGCGGAAGCGACCAACACTACAGTGCAAGTTTTCCGCTCTTTGCGTCACGACTCGGCACTCTGCGGCGTCCGTACACCTTGGTTGTCCGATCGCCGGCCGGATGATAACCTCGCTTTGGCCGATCCTGCGGTGTTCGTGTTGCCTTAGCTGTCTTGAGCCAACAGAGAGACAGTCGGGAGCCGCGCTCCGGGGTCCTATAACACCGGCGATGTGGCACCCACCTGCGAAAGCAGGTTCAAGGCACCGGGGCACACGGCACAGGCGGGTGAGGCCTCACCTCTTCCGAGGCGCTTCGGAGCAGTTAGGAGACAGAGCCACAGCGCGTGATCTACTTTATTTACGGACCAGATCGACTGCTTGGCCGCGAGGCCGTCCTCGCCATCGCCTCCGAACACGATCCATCCGGCTCGAATACCACGTGGCTCGATGGTCGTGAGACTTCGTTTGCTAGTGTGGCGTCGGCAGTTGGCGCCGCTTCGTTCTTCGATCTACCGCGCATCGTGATCGTCACAGACCTGCTTGCCCGTGCAAGCCGGGAAACTGAGACGGGCGAGTCAACCGGCGAAGTTGACGAACGAGCTGGACGAGGCCGCACGGAACTGGAATCCCTCGTTTCGGCCGTGCCCGAGTCTCACCATCTGATCATTTTCGAACCGACGCTGACCTCTGTGCCCGCAATTCTCAAGAAGGCCGCAACGGGGCTCAAGGTGGTGGCCGGCGAGCCACCGCGTGGACCCGCGTTGATAGCTTGGATCAACGCCGCCGCGCTCCAGATCGGAACCCGCATCGATCGCCTCGTCGCGCAACGACTGGCCGAAACGCTCTATCCGCAGACCTGGCATCGCAAACCGAACAATCCGCGATACGATCGCCCTCCCGACCTCGCGCATCTCAAAGCCGAAATCGAAAAACTGGCCCTTGCGGCGCACCCAGGAGAGATCACCATCGACCATCTTGCATCGCTGACGCCGTCCGCACCGGACCAGCGCGTGTTCCGATTCATGGATGCCGCGCTCACGGGCGACTTGCGCACCGGGCTGGATGAGCTAGAGGGTCTTCTCGCGGGCGGCGAAGAACCCGCGATGCTCCTGGCCCAGCTTCTGGGTCAGGTAGAGCTGGCAACCGTGGCGGCCACCGCGGGTGGCAAGAATGCCGACACCGTAGCGCGCGACCTCGGGTCAGTCGCTCCGGGCCGTATTTCGTCCATTTTGGCCACGATTCGAGAGCAGCCTCCTCATGTGCTTAGCACAGTCGGAGCTGCCGCCAGGGCAGATCGCAATCTCAAGACCGGGCAGGTGCGGAAACCGGAGGACGCCCTGCGCGATCTCGTGCTCGCGCTCGCAACGTTGAAGTCGGACACATCACGTTACGGCTCCGTATGAACCGGCATGATCTGAGGACCGGCGTTTGCGGCGAGGGATCCTACGCCGACGCGGCCTCGAGTGCGTGGTACTTTGCCATCAGTCGCGACTTGCGACGAGCCGCGTTGTTCTTGTGGATAACATCTTTGTCCGCAACGCGATCGAGCACGCTCACCGCTTCCAATATGGCAGCCTCGGCCGCGCTACGGTCGCCGGACGCAATGGCCGCTTCGGCCTTCTTCACAAACGTCCGTGCTTCTGTACGCAGCGGTTTGTTCTCTTCGCGACGCCGCTCGGCGACACGGATTCGCTTCTTCGATGACTTTGAGTTAGCCAAGCTAGTCAATCCTCCGCAAATCGAGAGCAAAAAATGACCCGTTGCCGAGGCAACGGACAGTACATCGTACCAAATTCGCCCGTCCGACTCAAGATGCGAACGCCAGACGCTCAGCCCGCTGAAGTCGAACCTCAACACCCAAC
>JAICRA010000358.1 GCA_025937615.1 Thermomicrobiales bacterium
GTCGACGATCTCGAACGAGGTCCAGGCCGCCAGCGCGCCCATGCCGAGATCGTCGGTGACGACGACGCCGGTGAACCCGAGATCCTGCCGCAGCACGCGAACGGACTTTGGCGAAAGCGACGCGGGCAACTCGTCCCAGCTGGGGACGGCCAGGTGAGCGAGCATCACCATTGGCACGCCAGCTTCGACCGCAACCCGGAATGGCAGCGCGTCTTCCTCCCACCACGTGGCGGCATCGACCTCGAGGACCGGCAATGCCTCGTGGGAATCGGCTGAGACGCGACCATGTCCCGGAAAATGCTTGACGCCGTGCAGGACGCCGGTGTCGTCCACGCCCGCGAGATATGCCGCGACGTCTTCGGCCACGACCTGGGGGTCATCGCCGAAGGCTCGCCCGGCCATGAAACTATCCGGGCGGAACGCCACGTCCGCGACTGGCGCGAAGTTGACGTCGAACCCGTAGGCGGCAAGTTTTTCGGCGCGGGCCCGCGCCAGCGCGGAGATTTCGGTCGCGGGGAGTTGACCCATCGTCGGGGCGTCGGGAGCAGGGTCATCGGCGATGCGACTGACGATGCCGCCCTCCTGATCGAGCGCAACGAGCGGTGGCAGCTTCGGGTTCGTGGCGTGGATCGCGGTCACCAGAGCTTGCACCTCCTCCGGTGTGCCAAAGTTGTCGCCGACCAGGATGACCCCCGCCGGTTTGAGCGTCCGGAGCCACGCCTCATCCTCTGCGCTCAGCACCGTCCCGGAAACCGGGAACATGAACATCCGAGCCGCACGCTCTCGGGAAGTCATCGCCGCGGCGAGCGCATCAACGCCGCTCTCCTGGGCACGGGCACGTTGTGACCGGGTCAGCAGAAGACCGCAAACCCCGACGAGTGCGCGTCGTGACAGGCCTGGTTCGAAGACGGGTCTCGTCATGGCGCCTCATCTGCGAGCGCATCGACCAACGGCGGCCGACTGCGTCGCCAGCGTGGCAAGGCAGTGCTCAGCTCGCCTGAGCGCACGCGTGGATGTCGACTGTAGTAGCCGACAAAAATGACCATTGCCAGGACGGTGAAGACGACGAGATCGAGAAATGTCACTTGGTATCCAACATTGACGATGAGAACCCCCGCGACCAGGCTTGCCGCGGAGAACCCAAGGTTCCATGCGGCCGCGCGCAAACCGTAGACTCGGGTCCTCGCGCGGGGGGGCAGAACTTCGGCGATGAAGGTCGAATCGATCGGCCAGGCCATCGAGATGCTCGTCTGCCGCACGATGTGCGTCACAGCGGCCAGCGGTAAAGTCGGCGTCACAATCAACGCGAGGTAGAAAGGAACGATCGACAATCTGACAACCGCCACGCCGACAAGCGATCCGAGGTGCCGCGAAATGAGCGGGGCCGACAGTCCGACGGCCGCAGCGCTGAGGCCGCCCAGCGCATAGACATAGCCAACGGTTGTCGAGTCCGCTCCCAGCGTCGTCAGGTAGACATTGAAAAAGGGGAAGACCATCCCCGCCCCAACCGCCATCAATCCCCCTACCAGAACGAAAACCGCGAGATCTTGGCGCACTCGCCGTCGCTCGCCGGGGTCGGCTGCCTCCTTCACCGCGGTCGGGTCTGGCAGACCGCGGCCCCGGCGCGCGGCGCGCATAAGGAACATCGGGACGAGACCAAGTGCGGCAATGCCCGTACCCGCCACCAGCGTCCAGCGATAGGTCTGCAGATCGGGGCCGGGCAGCACATCCGGCAAGAAGCCACCCAGGAGCGATCCGAGGGTCAAAGAGAGCGAGGCAACCGAGAATGAGAGTGCGGA
>JAICRA010000302.1 GCA_025937615.1 Thermomicrobiales bacterium
AAGGTGGGCTCGAACACTTCCGTATTCCGGGGCATCGGGAACTTCGAGAAGGCCTCTCTGGGAACCCCCGAAATGGTGTACAGCGTGTACGACTCGCCTGCCTCGTTGACCACGTTGTAAAAGAACGCGCCAAATTCCGCGGCCGTCAATTCCGTGGCGGCGTCGGTCACGGCTTGGACCACCTTGTCGCGATCGAGATCCGACGCCACGATGGCGCCGACCTCATTCAGCGCGGTGGTGATGGCCGCATTCTCCTCGAGTAGCCGGACCCGCTCCCGGTCTGCAGCCTTGACGTCGGTAATGTCGCGCGCAATCTTCGAGGCGCCGATGATGGTCCCCGTCGCATCTCGGACGGGCGAAATCGTCAAGGAGACGTCGATCAGCCGTCCGTCCTTTCGGCGCCGCACGGTCTCGAAGTGATCGACGCGCTTGCCGGCGCGCAGTTGCGCCAGGATGTGATCTTCCTCCCCGCGACGCTCCGGCGGGATCAGCATCAGCACCGGCTTGCCGACGAGTTCGGCCGCCGAATATCCAAACACGCGTTCGGCCGCTGCGTTGGCCGATTGGATGAGGCCGTTCAGATCCTTCGCGATGATCGCGTCGTCTGCCGAGCCCACGATGGCCGCCAGATAGGCCTGCGCACGCTCCGCTTCTTTGCGCTCGCTGACGTCCCGTTGCGAACCCCACATCCGGTGCAGACGCCCGTCGCTGACCACACCCGTCATGCTGTTCGAGAAGTACTTGGTGTTGCCGTCCGCGTCTCGCTCCGTGGATTCGACGTCAGCGACTCGGTAGCCGGCTTCGATGATCGAGGTCAGATAGGCTCGCGCCACTGGATCCGAGGCAGGAAGCATGAATCCAGTGCCTTGCCCACGAGATCATCGGGCGATGTGAGGCCGTACATGCGCGCCATGGCCGTATTGCACTCGGCGAATCGGCCGTCGCGGTACGCGGTGGCGACCTGTGCATCAACGGGTATCGAGATGTCGATGGGAGGGCTGAACTCGAGGCGCCAGATGCCTTCGGAGCTGTGTTGAATGAAGGCGCGATAGCGCTCCTCACTGTCGCGTATGGTGTCGGCCTGAGCACGCAGCGCCTCTCTCGTGCGCACTTGCTCGGTGATGTCCTGCACCACTCCGAGCATCCCGCTCACGGCGCCGTCCGCCGTGTACACGCCGCGGCCTCGTGCAGACACCCACCGCTCACCGGTGCCGTTGATCAGCCGGTATTCGATGTCGTAGTCCGTACGGCTCTGGATCGCACGTTCGACGGCCACGCGCGCGCGCTCGCCGTCGTCCGGATGGAGCAGGGTCCGCATGGACGTCCACGTCATATGGGGGCCGGGAGGAATCTGAAAGATCTGCGCGGCGCGCTCAGAGAAGATGACGACGTCAGTGGCGGCGTCCCAGCTCCAATCGCCAAGTTTGGCCGCATCGAGGGCGAGGCTGAGACGTTCCGCATCCGAATGCAGGGGCACCGATCCTCCGAGAAAGCGATTCGAGATCAGGGAAGGGGGCTCGAACGATCAAGCCACGCGAGTTTTCCGAGTACATCTGCCGTCTCGATGCGGGTGGGCCGGGTGGTCGCCGGGTCGTAAAACTGATTGGCGCTGTAATGGCCATGCGCGCCGGCTATCGGATGGGTCAAGAGCGCGCCGTTGAGGACCTCGAGCGGCATCCGCTTGCGGTCATAGAGGCAGAAACCGATTGCCCGGCAGCTCGCGAACAGCGACTTCAGCAACGCCTCGTAGACGATGACCTGGTGCGATCCGTCCGCGCAATCGAGTGCCCAGGACATTTCCGCAGCCGCGCGAAAGCCCGTGAAGCCGTCCGTGTACGCCTGCTCAATCGCGTCGTTGAAGATCTGGATCGTCGCTTCGGGATTGAACGTGCCATGGACAATGTACGCGGCATCACCCGAGATCAGCTGCAGCGCTTTGCGTTTTGTCTCCGCCGCCACATCGATCCCGAGCTTCCGCAGCTTCTCCCGGAGCGAATCCATTTCGTCTCCGCTCCCGACGTACCAGCTGCGCTCGCGATTTCGAAGGCCTTCGGCCAAGAAGCGGGCGACTTCGCGAGTCAGTTCCTCCGGCGTGGAGTAGATGGCGCAGATGTGATCACCGCGTTTAAAAGGCATAACCCACTCTTGAATCCTACACGCAGGCGCTGCGTATTGGCCGCGCTCCGTGCGCCTTTCAACGCGTGACTAGCTCAACAGTCGTCTGGGGTTTTGTGCGAAATCGGTTCTCCGAACTGCCGAGCTTATCGATAATCCTTGCGATGCATCCCGTCTTGCTCGCGCGACCGACAGAGCACATCGTTACCTTCTACCGCTCGGACGACTTCGTGGTCGAGCAGGTCGCGTCATTCATTAGCGAAGGGCTCGCGGCGAACGAGCATGTCATCGCCATCGCGACGATTCGCCACTGGAACGCGATCACTGGGCGGCTCGAGGAGAGCGGGATTGCATACGGCCGTGCGACCAGCGCCGGACAGTTGGTCTTCGTCGAGGCGGACGAGGCCCTC
>JAICRA010000336.1 GCA_025937615.1 Thermomicrobiales bacterium
GCGAACTTCGAGGACCGGACCGCCCCGACCGTTCTCTTTCGTCTCGGCGCTGGCACGGCGTCTCGCCCTCTCCCGTGCGACCATGGTTGCTCCTCTCGGTCACCGGCTCGCTGGCCCTGAGCTCTGCGCAGAATCCTCTTGCCGCTCTAGACCGCTGGATGCGGCGATCGCTGCCGCGTTGTGCGACCGGTCACGTGCCGCGAAGAACCAAAATCTGTGTAATTCGTCCACATGTTGGCGCCGGAGAATACCACAGGCCGTGGACATACTCAATCAGCAATCTATTACACGAGCCTTTACAGATCGAGCAATTCTTTCCGGAACCGGACCCGGTCCTCGCCCGGTCCATCATAGGCCGGAGTGAATGGAATCTCACCCTCGCTGCCAGACCCCGGCAGTGGCGCGAATCCCATCCGGGTGTGGAACGCGATTGAGCCCCGGTTCGTCGGCGCCGTCACGGACAACACCTCGTGGCAGCCTTGCGACGCCGCGGCGACAAACAAACGCTGGTAGAGGGCTTCGCCGACACCAAGGCCGCGCCAGCCGGGGTCGACGCCGATGAAGTGGCAATAGACCTGACGGGGATCAGTTTGGGATTGAAATCCGGCGAGGAACCCAACGATCGCCGCATCATGGAGCGCGACAAAGGTCCACGGTCGAAAGTGGGTGAAGAAGAGACGAGGCAGCATGCTGGCCATCCGGCGGCCACCCCACCAGTCGTCGACACTGCCGATGACCCGATCGTAGTCGTCTGGCTCCGCGTGCCGGATCGTGACGCTCATTGTGAACATCACCGTTCGATGGCCGCCAGCATTTCTCGCGAAGCGCGCAATAGCAACGCCGGCACGTTCGTCACCACCATCCGGAACCCCTGCCTCAGTCGGCGGTTTGTCTGCTCCGCATCAGGGGCCACGATCCCGAGGGCAACGTCTCGATCCTTGACGGCGTCGACAACCTGCTGGATCACGGCCTCCACCTCGGGATGACCGAGTTGGCCGCCATACCCCATTGACTGGTGAAGATCGGTCGGGCCGACGAAGAAGACGTCGAGACCTTCGGTTTCGAGCAGGGCGTCGAGGTGCAGGAGAGCGTCAATGTGCTCGAACTGCACAATGCTGAGGACTCGATCGTTGATCGCCGGCACCAGCTCGGACATCGGCTTGCCCTGGCCATAGTCGAATGTGCGGCCCCCGGCAAGGCCCCGCAAGCCGGCTGGGGCGTACCGCACTGCTTCGACCGCTGCCTGAGCCAGCTCCGGGGTGTTGGTTTGTGGAATCATCACGCCGGACACTCCGAGGTCGAGGTATTTGAGGACGACCTGACGATCGTTTTCGCCAACGCGCACGAATGCCGGAACATCTCTGGCTTCGGCGGCGAGGACCATCGGGTAAGCGTCATCGGGGCTGATTCGGCCGTGTTCGGCGTCGAGGAGGGCAAAATCGAATCCAGCCAGGGCTACGATCTCGACAACATCCGGCGACGGCATCGGAATGAAAACCCCGATCGCCGTACCGCCTGCACGCAACGTCTCTTTCACGGGATTGTTCAATCGCATCGCAGCCCCCAAGCCCGCTTCTTGCGGTTCTCCCTCGCCAACTTTCGCTCACTCAGCGTGACGCTCATTCTAGCCAGTCGACGGTACTGCCGGCCCATAGCGCCCCGAGCGCGGCAAGTGGTGCCTATACAATCGTCGGCAAAGACGTGGGTCCCGGCCGGAGAGGCAAGTGGTGACTGTCACCAACCGTGAGCGCCCGAACGGGTCATCGGACGCTGAAAGCGAGACCGCATTCTGGCTCGCGATCTCTCGCGTCCCCTACATCGGACCCGCACGCATCGAACGGCTATTGCAAACGTTCGGCTCGCTTTCAACGGCGTGGTCGGCTCCGGTGGAAGAGCTCCGGGTAGCGCTGGAGTCTCGGGCACTCACCGAGTTGCTCGCCGCGCGAAGCCGGATCGATCCGGTCGTGGAACTCGACCGACTTGGCCGGCTGGGGATCCGCGCGGTCTACCCAGGGCACCCGTCGTACCCACCCCTCCTCGCTGAAATCTCAGGTCGCCCTTCACTTCTCTATGTGCGCGGTGAGCTCGTTGCC
>JAICRA010000013.1 GCA_025937615.1 Thermomicrobiales bacterium
CCCAGACGTGGCAAGTCGTGCTTGGCCTGCCTTCAATTGGGCTCAAAGGTGGGCGTCCGCACCTCGTGCAATTGGGTGGGATCAGGCGGTTCGCCGAAGAATGGGATCTCTCGGTTGCGGTCGATCTGTCGGGCCCGTTCGACCCCACCTGGGAGGCCGAAGCAGCAATTGCACGTCTAGGGGAACGATTGCGGCTTCTGCGAATCAGCGCTTCCGCCCCGTCCCGGGCCGCGGTCGGTCGCGACCGCGTCGCTTGCCGTGCCCTGCACGCCGCGATAGACGGCGATAACGGCCTCGAGGTCGCCATCGCACCGGCCAGATTGGTTCCATTTCCCATCTCGCCGCGAGTTGCGTCGCACGGCGCGCGCCGGGCAGTGGACTACATCGCCGAGCGAGCGGCGCTTCATGCGCGAGCACTGCGCGAAGGAATTAGCCGGTACGAGGGAAGCCCGTCAACGCGCGGCATTTGACTCGTGCAAGCGAGAAGGTGCGAAGTACGGCGGGCTCGCGCGGGTCGCCCCCGCCAACCGTTACCGCTTCGTGTACTGAGGAGCCTTGCGAGCGCGCTTGAGGCCGACCTTCTTCCGTTCCTTGACGCGAGCATCACGAGTTAGCAGCTGCGCCCGCTTCAGGGTTGGACGTAGATCCTCGTCAGAGCGCACGAGAGCCCGGGCGATGCCGTGGCGAATTGCTCCAACTTGGCCGGACACGCCGCCACCGACGACGCGCACGGTTACATCGAACCGATCCCGTGTGCCCGTGAGATGAAGCGGCTCGAACAGCGAAGCTTGGTAGATTGCTCGCCCACCGAAATAATCGGTCGCCGAACGGCCGTTCACCGTAATCCTTCCGGATCCAGGATACAGCCTAACTCTCGCGACCGCGGCTTTTCTTCGACCCACTGCCCAGACGTATGGGGCCTCAGCCATCTTTCTCAAACCTCTCCTTCAGTGCGTTCACCGTATCCGTGTCAATCAATCGACTTGATCAAGTTGCTGGACGAGCAGTGCCTCGGGTTGTTGTGTCGCGTGCGGATGATCCGGACCGGCATAGACCTTGAGCTTCCGGAACTGGCGCCGGCCAAGGACATTCCCTGGAAGCATGCCTCGAACCGCGTTCTCGATGATGCGCTCGGGATGCGTGGCTCGCACCTCCCGCACCGATTGCCGCCGCAGACCTCCGGGATACCCGGAATGGCGCGAATAGAGTTTCTGGGTTTCCTTCTTCCCCGTGAGGACCACCTTCTCCGCATTGACGACAATGACGAAGTCACCCATGTCGGCATGCGGTGTGAAGGTCGGTTTCGTCTTGCCGCGAAGCGCCGCTGCGATCACGGATGCGACCCGCCCCAGTGTTTGACCTTCGGCGTCGACTATGTACCACCGCTTACCAGTATTCAGATCAGCCATTTTCGGCGACCACGTTCGCCGTTCCATTTCGGTGCTCCTTCGTCAGCGCCCTGAGGCGCACATTCAGCCGTCGTCTAGCACGTCCCCAGCAAAGCCAATTCGCAAGAGTGTGAGCCCTTGCGGCGGCGCCGCCACCGGGCCAGATCGCCGGTCCCGCCCGGCCAGGAGCTCGCCAATCCATTCGGGATGCCGCCGCCCTTGGCCGACCTGGAGCAGGGCGCCGACGATGTTGCGAACCATGTGCGGTAAGAACCCGTCCGCCACGACCCGAACTTCGAGCACTGAGGCGCACTGGTTGCTGCAAGGTACAATTCGCGGCCGGACCGCCTGGCAGTTACAACGGAGGATCGTCCGCGTTGTACCCCTCGGCATCTCCGCTCTCGCTGACCACGGGACCCCTTCGCCCGCGCCAGCGAACGCCGCGAAATCGTGGGTTCCCACGAGCTGCCTGGCACCGGTTCTAACAGCTTCGACGTCGAGCTGGGTCCTGCGCATCCAGGCATAGCGGGCGAGAAACGGGCTGACTGCGCCCGACGCAATCCAGTAGCGATATTCGCGCCATAACGCGTCGTAGCGAGGATTGAACGAGTCTGCACAGCCAATCGCTTCCGTTGCGGCGACATCGACCGGCAACCGCGCATTGAGCGCGTGCTGCAAAGCGAGCGGCGTCGCTCCCCAGGCTGCAAGCTTGACCGCAACAACCTGACCGACGGCATGCACCCCACGGTCGGTTCGGCCTGCGAATATCGCGCGAACCGGAGTACCGGCGATGACGCCGAGAACGCCCTCCAACTCCCCTTGGACGGTGCGTTGATTCGGCTGAACCTGGGATCCGGCAAAATCCGTCCCGTCATAGGCCAGCGTCAGCCGAAAACTCGGCATTGTGTCGGAGAGCGAGGAATCTCACTCAAACCTCGATGAACTCGATCAAGGCCATCGGTGCGGCGTCACCGTGACGCACCCCGAGCTTGGAGATCCGGGTGTACCCACCGGGAGCTGCTTCGAATCGCGGCGCAATGACCTCGAAGAGCTTCGTCGTTGCTGGAGAGTGATCGATCTTCGACATCACCAGATGGCGGTGGTGTTCCGAATCGGATCGGGCAATGGTCACCAACTTCTCGACAACTGGTCGTAGCGACTTCGCCTTTGCCTCGGTCGTTGTCAGCCGCTCGTGGAGAATCATGGAAACCGCGAGTTGGCGCAGCAGCGCTTGCCGCCGTGCAGAATTGCGGCCGAACTTCCTGCCTGCTTTGCGATGCCTCATTCTTGATCCTCCCGGCCGGCGGCGTTCCCGCTCGCAGCGCTGTCACCCTGAAGAGATGCGATCGCCTCGGCCATCTCGTCATCGGTAGCACCGAGAGCATCGCCGTCCAGATCGTCGAGGCTCTCTTCAGAAAGCTCGAGCCCGTCCAGGTATTCGACACCGGCCAGTCCTGCTTCGCCCTCAGGCAGGTAGCCGAACTCAGCAAGCTTTTGTCGCAATTCGGTCAGCGAGCGTGGACCAAAGTTGCGGATCGAAAGGAGCTGCTCTGGATCCGCGGTGAGAACCTGGCCGACTCGCTCGATCTGCCGGCTGCGCAGAGCGTTAAGCACACGGGGCGAGAGCCCAAGATCCACGAGGGGCTTGTTCAGGATCTCGTCTGGGATCGACTGTCCAGCGCCACTCGCCTGATCGGCGCCTGCCTGGGTAAAACCTGCGAAGACCTGCGCCTGAGTCATGAGGATGCGTGCCGCTTCGGCCAGCGCCTCATCCGGTTCGATCGTGCCGTCGGTGAGAACTTCGATAATAAGGCGGTCGTAGTCGGTCAATGGGCCAACGCGTGTGTGTTCGACGACGAAATTCACGCGCTCGATCGGCGTATAGATTGCGTCGATGGGGATCTCACCGATTGCATATGACTCTTGCAACTCCGCGGGCTTGTAACCCCGATCTTGCGTGATCCAGATATCCATGTCGATGACCCCGTTTGGGGAGTCGATCGTCGCAATGATCTGCTCGGGGTTGATCACGTCGACTTCAGCTGGCCAAACGACATCGCCCGCGGTGACCACCCGCTCGCCGGAGGGATCGCCCTGCACGTAGAGGTGAGCGCGGGTTTCGCCGTTCAGTTCCATCAAGCGCTTGAGTCGAATGCGCTTGAGATTGAGAACGATCTCGGTTACGTCTTCGCGGACGTCTGGAATCGTTGAAAATTCGTGCCAAACGTTGTCGAGGCGCACGCGTGAGACCGCCACGCCCTCAAGGGAGCGCAAGAGAATGCGGCGCAGGGCATTGCCCAGCGTCGTCCCGTACCCGGGCTCCATCGGATCGGCCTTGTACCGACCGTAATTCAGCCCGGTCTCAACGGCTTCGATGTGAAATTGCGGTCGCTCCAACAAGATGTAGTGCCTCCATAGATTGAGTGCGGCGCGCCCGCGTCTCGAGTTCCCAGAAGCGGCCGGGATCTAGCGGCTATAGTGCTCCACGACGAGTGCTTCGTTGAAAGATGGGACCTCGATCTGGTCGCGAGCGGGCAGGTTGAGAATCTTGCCGCTGAGCGCCCGCGGGTCGACGGTCATCCAGTCCGGGGCCCTCCGTGTATCCAGCACTTCGCCGTAATCCGTGAAATAGGTGCGGCCACGGCTGCCCGGGCGCACAGTCACGACATCGCCCGGCTTAACGAGGAAAGAGGGAATGTTGGTCTTGCGGTCGTTGACCATGAAATGCCCGTGGCGGACTAGCTGCCGGGCTTGCTTTCTCGAGTCGGCAAATCCCATTCGGTAAACGACGTTGTCCAGCCGGGATTCGAGAATCTGGAGAAGGTTGTCGCCAGTCACTCCGCCGCGGCGCTCGGCCTCTACAAAGTGCTTGTGAAACTGGCTCTCCATGACACCGTAGAACCGGCGAACCTTTTGCTTCTCGCGAAGCTGGAGGCCGAATTCTGACGGCCGCCTCGTCCGGCGCTGTCCGTGCTGGCCGGGCGGAAAGTTCTTGGCTGGTTGCCGCTTCACGATCGGACACTTTGGCCCGTCGCAGCGCGCACCTTTCAAATAGAGCTTCATGCCCTCCCGCCGACACAAGCGGCAGACGGGGCCCGTATATCTCGCCATGATTCGATCAGTCCTCCGTCATTTGCACTTAGTGACGGGCCGCACGCGCATCGCGGGACTGGCCCGGCGAGATCACGGCCCTGCGGATTAGACCCGCCGCCGCTTCGGCGGCCGACAACCGTTGAACGGAATCGGGGTCGTGTCGGTAATCGAGACTACCTGTACGCCACTTGACTGCAACGAGCGAATAGCCATTTCACGACCCGAACCAGGCCCCTTCACAAAGACATCGACCTGGCGCAGCCCATGCTCCATTGCTTTTCGCGCCGCCGATTCGGCCGTCACTTGCGCCGCGTACGGCGTGCTCTTCCGGCTCCCCTTGAATCCATTCGAGCCCGCGCTCGACCAGGAGATGACGTTTCCGGCCGGGTCGGTCATCGTAATAATGGTGTTGTTGAACGTCGCCTGCAGGTAGGCTCTGCCGCGAGGAATGTTCTTGCGGTCGCGACGACGAACTCGAGTCTTCCCTTTCCCACCGCGTCGCTTATCTGCCATGCTTACCGTGCTCCTCTGTCCTCAAAACGTCGGCGCGGCAGAACCAGTTAGCCTGCCTGCCAGCGGTTATCCGCTTTAGCTCTTCTTGCGGCCGCCGACCGCTCGCCGCGGCCCCCGCCGCGTCCGCGCGTTCGTGCGCGTGCGCTGGCCACGAACCGGCATGCCCCGGCGGTGCCGCAGACCGCGATAGCACCCGATATCCATCAGGCGCTTGATGTTCATCGCGACTTCTCGCCGGAGGTCGCCCTCGACTCGCATCTCTTTGTCGACGATGTCGCGTATGCGATTGACCTCGTCGTCCGTCAGATCACGCACTCGCGTATCGGGGTTAACGTTCGTACGCTCGAGCAGTTTTTGGCTCGTATGGAGTCCAATACCAAAGATGTACGGGAGGGCCGCCTCGACTCGCTTGTCGCGAGGTAGATCGACCCCTGCAATTCGTGCCACGTCGCATCCCCTCTGCGCCCGCGCTAACGCGAGCGATTAGCCCTGCCGCTGCTTATGCCGTGGATTCACACAGATCACCCGAATCACCCCGTGACGCCGGATGATCTTGCACTTTTCGCAACGGCGGGTGACGGAAGCAGCTACTTTCATGACCGTTACCAATCCTGTCTTGATGTTGAAGAATCTTGCACCCGAGACAACCGCGCCCGCGGCGTCAAGGCCGCACACGCGGATAGCGCACGCCTCAGGCGTGCGCCGAACACGTTATTCTAACACGGGAGCGAGTCGACGCGTCAACACGCGGCCGCCCTCCGGCCCGACCGCAACCGTGTGCTCGAAATGGGCGGCCAGGGATCCATCGGCCGTCACCACGGTCCAGCCGTCCGCTAGCGTAACGGTGTCTTCGCTCCCCAACGTGAGCATCGGCTCGATGGCCAGGGTCAGACCTGGTCTAAGGACCACCCCGCGATCCGGACGGCCGATATTCGGTACATGCGGATCTTCATGCATCTGCCGGCCGATGCCGTGACCCCCGTAGTTGCGTACTACACCGCGGCCTTTTCGTCGGGCGTAGGACTCTACCGCGTGGCCGATCGCTCCTAGCCGGTTGCCCGACGTGGCCGCTTCGACCGCAAAATAAAGCGCTTCTTCTGTGTTGCGCATGAGGGCCGCCGCGTCGTCCGAGATCTGTCCGACACTGTAGGTCCAGGCAGAGTCGCCGTGGTACCCGGCCAATATCGCCCCTACGTCAACGGAGATGATGTCTCCGTCACGCAGCCGCCGAGTTCCGGGAATGCCGTGGACGATCTCCTCATTTACGGAAGCGCAAATGTGCGCCGGAAAGCCGTGATAACCGAGGAACGATGAGACTGCACCTGACTCGTCGAGCGTATCGCGCGCGATCGTGTCAAGATCTGCGGTAGGCACGCCGGGCGAAATTGCTGCCTGGATCCGGGCGTGAACGAGGGCGACGACCTGTCCGGCCTCATCCATCCGGAGGATCTCTTCTTCGTTCTTGATCGTCATCGTCATGAGCTTGGATCTCTAGCGGACATGCTGCGTCGAGAGCGTCATTCTGCTCTCGATCGCCGCGATGATCGCTTCTGTCACTTCGTCAATGGCTCGGTCGCCGTCAACCCACTCAACGAGCCCCTCTTTCTCATAGCGGTCGAGGAGCGGAGCGGTCTCGACGTCATAGAGATCGAGCCGTTTGGCCACCGCTTCGGGCGTATCATCCGCCCGCTGGAGTATCGGCCCGCCGCATTCATCGCAGACACCATCCACTGCGGGGGGATCAAAAAGGACGTTATAGACCCGACCGCAAGTTGCGCAGACTCGTCGGCCGGTCAGGCGCTCGATCAATATCTCCCGCGGCACGTCGATGGCGATGACAGCGGTAACCGCTTCACCACGCTTTCGAAGCGTCTGCCTCAGTGCGTCGGCTTGAGCAATTGTGCGCGGAAAGCCGTCGTAGAGCGCACCCTGAATCGTGGCGTCGCGAGAACGCTCCCCCGCAAGCTGATCGAGCCGCTCATCCACGAGCGCGATGGTCAAATCATCAGGGACCAACTCTCCCCGCTCGTAGACAGCCTGAATCTGTTTACCTAATTCCGTGCCGCCTTGGATCGCAGCTCGAAAGAGTTCGCCGGTAGCGATCGACCCGAGGCCAAGCCGGGATCGTACGCGCTCGCTCTGCGTTCCTTTCCCCGACCCCTGCGGTCCCATCAAGATTATGTGCATCAACGGATTGCGGTTCTCCTTGGGTTCGCGCCTCAAGATTTGGGGTGCCATGTCCGGCACACCGGTCTACTTGATAAACCCTTCGTAATTTCGCATGACCAGCTGCGCCTCGAGTTGGCGCATGGTGTCGATAGCCACGCCGACAACGATGAGCAGAGAGGTCGCGCCAAGCAGCAGCGAGTTGACCCCGGTCAACGTCGAGGCGATGTAGGGGAGGATCGCCACGGTCCCCAAAAACAAGGCACCGATGAGCGTAATCCGATTGAGCGTCCGAAGCAGGTATTGCTGTGTGTTCCGGCCCGGCCGAACCCCCGGAATGAACGCGCCCTGGCGCTGGAGATTCTCCGCAATTTTCTGTTGCTGAAAGATCACCATGGTGTAGAAGTATGTAAATGCCACCACGAGCACAAAGTAGACGATGTTGTACTGAAGTGTGTTCGGACTCATGAACTGCGCGAGTGCCGCGGCGAAACTCCTGAGTGTTTCGTTGCTCGATGTCGAAAGAAATTGAGCGATCAACCCGGGGAAGACCAGGATGCTGACGGCAAAGATCAGCGGGATCATTCCCGCGGAGTTGACCTTGAGCGGGATGAACGTCGTGTTCCCTCCGTACATGCGGCCGGATCGCACTCGCTTCGCATGGTGAACAGGAATTCGTCGCTGCCCCTCATTGATGAGTACGATGCCGACGATCGTCAAGAGGCCAATGCCGAGAAACATTGCCGTGCCGACGACATTACTCGAGACCGATGGTCCTGCAAACAGAGACATTATGGAGCTTGGCAGGGACGCAACGATACCTCCGAAAATGATGATCGAAACGCCATTCCCGATCCCAAACTCGGTGATGAGTTCCCCCATCCAGACCAGTAGCATGGTTCCCGCAGTCATTGTCAGCAAGGTCGCTATAGTCGGTAAGACCGTGCTTGAACTTCCGAATCCAAAGCCTTCGATCAACGGCAGACCATCGGGCCCAGTCTGCTGCGAGAACAAGACCCCCTGACCGTAGGCTTGGAGCAGGGCAAGTGGGACAGTCAGCCAGTGGGTGTACTGATTGATTTTGTTGCGCCCCCCTTGGCCCTCGTTCGACAACTCGTTCAGACTGGGAATAATCGGGGTCATCAGCTGCATGATGATCGAGGCAGTGATGTATGGGTAGACGCCGAGCGCCACAATCGAGAAGTTTTGCAGGCTGTTACCTGAGAAGATGTTGAGAATTCCCAGCAGGGCATTGCTCTGGATGAAGTCTTGAAGACCCTCCCGGTTCACCCCTGGAACCGGAACGGCGGCAAGGAACCGGAAGATGACGAGCATACCGAGCGTGAACAGGATCTTTGCCCGGAGATCAGGAATCTTGAAGGCGGTGGCAACTGCCGTCAGCACGGACTAGGCCTCCCGTGACTCGGCGAGCGCGGCAATAGCCTCGCGACGCGTCGGCCCGCCGACTTTACCGACACGGGCCCGCTTCAGATCCCGATTCAGTGGAAGGCGACGCGAGCGGGGCCTTGCCTGAACCCATTCGTCGGTACGCTCTAGCTCGGCGACTGATCCCCCGAGTTGCTCCACCGCTTCCCTGGCCGCGTCCGAAAACGCGTGCGCGTGAACCGTGATCGACCGCGTCAACTCTCCACCGGCCAGGATTTTGACTGGGAACTCGAGGCCCCTCGTGACACCTTGAGCGAAAAGCACTTCGGGTGTGATCGGGCCGTCGACGTCGACAGCTTCGAGACGACCAAGATTAACCACTTCCCACGGTGTCCTGTAGATGTTGGTAAATCCCCGCTTGTACGGCATGCGCTGTTGAATCGGGAGCTGTCCGCCCTCGAATCCACGCCGGACTCCGGGACCGCTACGCGACTTCTGACCCTTCGTTCCGCGGCCGGCGGTCTTACCTTTGCCACTGCCGTGGCCGCGACCAACACGCTTACGTTCTCGGCGCGCGCCTTCCCCCCCGTGCAAATCATCAAGTGTCAGAGGCATTGTGTTATTCCCCTTCGGCGAGTCCGGGCTATGCGCCGGACTGCGCGAGCTCTTCATTCTGCGGTGGCTGACCGTTGCCACCCGGCTCGTTCCCGTCCGGCAGCTCTTCGACTCGGACGAGATGGCTGATCTTGGCCACCATGCCGCGGATCGATCGATTATTTGGTCGCTCCACTGTTGCGTTTAGCTTGCGCAATCCCAAGGATGCAACGGTTCGCCCCTGATCAGCCGGCCGGCCAATCGTGCTCCGAACCAGAGTAATACGCAGGACTCCTGTTCCTTTATCAGTCACGACCCTTCACTCCCACGGGGTGCACGCCGCCGCGCGGTTGAGCCGGGACCCGTCTCGATTGGCGCGACAGGCTGGCTCGGTGCCGACTCAGTCCGTTCAGTTCGATCGCGGCGGTTCATCGACCGCCTACCACGTCGCTGCCCGATGTCGCTCGGCGATTCCAACTCCTCCAAGGCCTTGAGGGTTGCACGGACGACATTGACCGGGTTGTTGCTGCCGAGGGACTTGGTCAGTACGTCCTTGATTCCAGCCGCCTCAACTACGGCGCGCACCCCGCCACCGGCAATCACTCCCGTGCCCGGGGCTGCCGGTTTGAGGAGCACACGCGACGCACCGAACGATGTCTCGATGGGGTGCGGAATCGTCGTTCCTTCGAGCGGAACACGAATGAGCGACTTCTTGGCCGCCTCGACCCCTTTCCGAATCGAATCAGGAACCTCGTTCGCCTTGCCGAGTCCGGCGCCGACCCGTCCCTTGCCGTCGCCGACGACAACGATCGAGCCAAAGCTGAAGCGGCGCCCGCCTTTGATGACTTTCGCCACTCGATTGATCTGTACGACGCGCTCGTCGAACTCGCTTCCGCCCTCGTCATCGGAACGGCGTCTAGAGCCGCGTTCGCCTCGATTCCTGTCCATCCGTTACTCCCTTGCAACCGACGCCGCGCCCAGAGCTGGTGCGCGGTGGTCTCGGTCTAGAAGATCAGTCCAGCCTCGCGGGCGCCTTCAGCAACCGCCCTGATTCGACCGTGGTAGATGTAGCCGCCGCGGTCAAACACGATAGTGTCGATGCCGGCCGCTTTCGCGCGCTGGCCGATCACCTCGCCGACCACGCGCGCCTTTGCGCTCTTGGTAGCGTCAGTGCCGACGCGATCGAGTACGTCCTGCTCGAGGTCACTGGC
This sequence comes from Thermomicrobiales bacterium, assembly GCA_025937615.1. Next base: position 10,352 of record JAICRA010000013.1, read on the forward strand.
CGCGACTAGCGTCCGCCCTCGATCGTCGTCGATAACCTGGGCGTAGATGTGCGCGGATGACCGAAACACGTTCAACCGGGGTCTCGTGCCTGTGCCCTTGACCTTCGCCCGCACCCGAACATGGCGTCGTTGGCGGGGGGTCAGCGCTCGGCGGAACTTTCTTCGCATTGAGGTTGCTCCTAATCAGCAACTGGCAGCACTGCTGGCCGGTGCTGTTACTTCGCCTTGCCGGCCTTACCTGCCTTGCGGCGCACTTGCTCGCCGGCGTAGCGGATCCCTTTGCCCTTATACGGTTCAGGCGGCCGTACTCGCCGTATGCGTGCCGCCTCCTCACCGACCAGCTGCTTGTCGATGCCAATAACCGAAAGTCGTGTCGTGCCGTCGAGCGCGTACGTCACGCCTTCCGGAGGGCTCATCCGCACGGGATGCGAGAACCCCACCGACAGCACGAGGTCGTCACCCTCGAGGGCGGCTCGGTAGCCAACGCCCTGGATCTCCAGATCGCGCCGATATCCATCGGTGACGCCGACGACCATGTTGTTCAGCAAGGTGCGAGTCAGTCCGTGGAGCGCACGGTGCTCACGTTCGTTGTCCGGCCGCTCGACCAGTATCGGACCGTTGTCGCGCTGCAGCCTCATGCGCGGGCTGAGTCGCTGCGAGAGCGCTCCTTTCGGACCCTTGACCGTTACTTTATTGTCCTCGGCAATATCGACCTCAACGCTGGCCGGGATTGGTACTGGCAGATTTCCAATTCTTGACATTGCCCATTCTCCCGCGGTGGACTCC
>JAICRA010000030.1 GCA_025937615.1 Thermomicrobiales bacterium
CGTGGCACTGTCGAGCCGGCGACCAACTTCCTCCGAGATGACTTGCCCACCGGTGAGGGCCGCGATGTCGCGCAGCATCTCCTTGCGGCGATCACCGAAGCCGGGTGCCTTCACCGCCAGGACATTGAGGGTGCCACGCAGCTTGTTGACGACGAGGGTGGCGAGGGCCTCCTTCTCCACGTCCTCGGCGATGATCACCAGTGGCGCGCGGGCGCTGGCGACCTTCTCCAGAGTCGGCAGCACGTCGGCGATGGCGCTGATCTTCTTGTCGGTGATGAGGATGAAGGCATCTTCGAACTCGGCGTCCATCCGCTCCGGATTGGTGATGAAGTACGGGGAGAGATAGCCGCGGTCGATCTGCATCCCCTCGGTGTACTCGGTCTCGAACTCGAGTCCTTTGGACTCTTCGACGGTGATGACGCCGTCCTTGCCGACCTTGTCCATCACTTCGGCGATGAGATCTCCGATCTCCGGATCGGCGGCTGAGATGGCCGCTACCTGAGAGATCTCCTGCTTGCCCTTGACCGGGGTTGCCTTGGCCTGGATCTCGGCAATAAGAGCGTCCGAGGCGAGATCGATGCCACGCTTGAGCTGCATGGCGTTGGCACCGGCGGCGACGTTGCGCATGCCCTCGCGGACGATCGCCTGGGCCAGGACGGTCGCGGTGGTGGTGCCGTCACCAGCCACGTCGTTGGTCTTGGTCGCGGCCTGCTTGAGCAGCTGCGCCCCCATATTCGCGAACTGATCCTCGAGCTCGATCTCCTTGGCGACGGTGACGCCGTCGTGGGTGACGGTCGGGGCGCCGTACTTCTTGTCGAGGGCGACGTTGCGGCCCTTCGGACCGAGCGTGGTCTTGACCGCATTCGCCAGGGTGTCCACACCCTCCTTCAAGGATTGGCGGGCCGCGGTGTTGAACTCCAGAATCTTGGCCATGCTCTGTAACCTCCCTTATTGCGTAGACACTGCCTCTATGTCGCGTCAGTCCGCGACGATCGCCAGAATGTCCTTCTCGGAAAGGATCAGCAGGTCCTCGTCGTCGAACTTGAATTCGGTGCCGGCATACTTGGCAAAGAGCACTTCGTTCCCGGCCGTGACGTCCATCGGGATACGATTGCCATCCTCGTCGCGACGGCCCTCACCGACCGCGATGACCGTGCCGCGCTGCGGCTTCTCCTTCGCAGTGTCCGGGATGACGATCCCCGATTTGGTCGTTTCCTCGCGGTCCGAAGGACGCACCACTACGCGGTCCCCAAGCGGCCGCAGCTTCGCCGCGACCTCGGTTCCATTGGATTGCGTCTTCGCCATGATCGCTTCCTCCAACCTGACAGACTCACGGAGCCACCGCCGGGGTACCGGTCCCCCAGCCAGCTCCAACGAACTCGTGCGCGACGTATTGTATGCAGAGATCTGGCACTCTTCAAGGGAGAGTGCTAAAGCGAAGTCGGCAAGACGGCCAGTCGGTAAGGCGGCAAGAACGAGAAAAGACTGATAGCGGGTAGCCGGCAGTGCGGCAGCCTCCTTCACATTTCCCTGCGGCGTTCACGCCGTCTCCACAATTCGCGCCTACTCTGAATTGCAGAAGGCGGCGATGCACCGCCAGTGATGAGGAAAGGAGCACGTGAGTGCAGCAGGGCAACGGAAAACGGTGGTTACTGGTCGGTCTGCTCGTTCTGGGTGGGTTCTGGCTCGTCAATGATGTCTATGACGACGGCTACCGAGACGCCTTGGTTCAGACGGGTCAGATGCAGGAGTTCCGCCACTACGACGGTGATCCGGACTTCCCCTGGGGCCTCCTGATTCTCGCCGGCATCGGTTACTTCGCCTGGCGGAAGGGCGCGTTCGACCGCTTTGGTGGCCCAGGCGGCCTCTTCGGAAACGGCGGTCACCATGGCGAGCGAGGCGTCCAGCGCTATGGGACAGGCAGCAGTCCTGCTCCCACGCCTAACGCATCATCCTTCAGTCAGGGAGAGAGCCTGGTCTTCCGCGGGCCGCGCGCATTCTTCGAGGAGTGGCATCGGCAGGCGCACGAGGAGGCCGCTCGCACCCAACGCCCGGTTCCTCGTACTCCACCGGAGCACTCAAGCGGGGCTGCGGATGTCAACCATGGAGCCTCACAGGGCGGCTTCGCTCCGACTCCCCCGCCAACCCCACCCGCGCCCGAATACTGGGCGTCGATGGCTGGCGCAGCTGAGGCGGCCGGGACAGCCGGCGGTCCCGTAGCGTCGCCGGCGGCATCTGCGGCCCCCCAGGACGAGAATTCAAACAGTCATCGCGCGGCCGGAACCGCGGTCTAGCGGTGGTAAGGTGATGACAGCGGGCAGCGTCACACGCGGCGCGGGAGGCCTCCCGCGCCGCGTCCTCGAGCCCGGTTTGGTGGCAATGATGAAGTCCATCCTCGTAGTCGAAGACGAGCCGGAAATCGCGCGCGTCATTCGGGACTATCTGCAGGCGGCCGGATTCACGGTCAGCGTCGCGGCTGACGGCGAGAGCGCCCTGCAGAGCGCCCGAGCATCACGCCCGGATCTAGTGGTACTCGATCTTGGTTTACCGGGACGGGACGGACTCGACGTCACCCGCGAGATACGCCGTACTTCGGATGTCCCGATCGTCGTCGTAACCGCCCGCGGTGACGAGGCCGACCGCATTGTCGGGCTGGAGCTGGGCGCCGACGACTACGTGGTCAAACCGTTCAGCCCGAAGGAGCTGGTGGCACGAGTGCGCGCTCTCTTTCGCCGGGTGGACGGCCGCGATGAGCCGGGCGACGTCATCCGGGTGGCTGATCTGGAGATCGATATCCCGCGCATGCGAGTGACCGTCGGCGGCCGGGCCGTGGAACTGACTGCCAGCGAGTTCCAGTTGCTGGCGGCCATGGCACGGGAACCGGGGCGGGTTTTCACGCGGGGACAGCTGCTCGACGTGCTGCACGGTGTCGCCTTCGAATCGTATGAGCGGGCGATCGACGCCCACGTGAAGAACCTGCGTCGCAAGATCGAACCAGAGCCGGGGGAGACCCGCTACGTGCAGACGGTCTACGGCGTCGGTTACCGCTTCGCAGGCTGATGAGCGACCCGACGTCCCTATTACCTAAACCGGAGCCGCTGACGCCGATTGATCCCCCGTTTCAGCCAATCCTGCCTTCGCAACCACCCCGCTCGTTGACTGTGCCTGGAGTACGGCGGCACGGTCCGCCGCGCCCTCCCTGGTGGCCGGAGGACGAGCCGTGGCCGCCACCGCGGCGCTCCGATCGCCGACGTGGGTTCCTGCGCAAGGTCGGCTGCTTCTTCGGGGTGATCATCGGCCTAATGGTGGCCGCCAGCGTGCTGGGAGCCATCTTCAGTGACGAGCGCGGCCAGCATGACGGTGGGCCGTCGTGGGGCTTCTTCTTCCTGATCCTCATGATCGGTGGCCTCTTCTTTGTCTGGAGAACGGTCAATCGCACCGCCGCTCCCATTGCCGAAGTGATGTCCGCCGCGGACCGCGTGGCAGACGGCGATTACTCGGTGCGAGTAGAAACCGGCGCCAATGGTGAGGTCGGCCGCCTGGTGGAGTCGTTCAACGCCATGACTACGCGCCTCGAGTTGAATGAGACGCAGCGGCGCAATCTCTTCGCCGACGTCGCGCACGAGCTGCGAACTCCGCTCTCGATCATCCGCGGCAACACGGAGGGGATGCTCGACGGTGTTTACCCCCGTGACGACGCGCATCTGGGAACGATTCTCGACGCAACGGCGGTGATGTCTCGCCTGTTGGACGATCTGCGGACCCTATCGTTGACCGATACCGGTGCGCTGCGCCTACACAAGCAGACGACCGACGTCGCCGAGCTGCTCGACGACGTGCGCTACGCCTTCACGCCGCGCGCGGCGGAGGCCGGCGTGACGTTCACTCTGGCCTCGAATCCACTACCTCCGCTTGACATCGATCCGGTGCGAGTGCGTCAGGTGCTGGAGAACTTGCTCGACAACGCCCTCCGTCACACGCCGCGCGGCGGGACGATCCGGATCGAGGTCGGGTGGGAAGGGCCGGCGGCACTCTTCCGCGTGGCCGACACCGGGCGTGGCATCCCCGCCGAAGCGCTGCCGCATGTCTTTGACCGCTTCTGGAAATCAGCCGACTCCGGAGGCAGCGGTCTGGGTCTTGCCATTGCGCGTGGTCTCATCGAAGCCCATGGCGGCAAGATCCGCGTTGACAGCGTCGTAGGTCGGGGCACAGTCGTGTCGTTCACGTTGCCGGTCCAGCGAGTCGAAAAGTCGAGAAGTCGAGAAGTCGAGACGAAGTCGTGAGGCGCGAGTTGTCAGTCGTCAGGCGCGAGCTTGACAGCGAGACGGGGAGCGGTTTTACCCGGCTCAGGAGGCCAACTGATGGCAACGACAACTTCGGCGGGCGTCGCACTGTGGAAGACCCGCAAACTGCCCGCCTGGCTCAAAGGCTTCAATCGTGTGGTCATGGCGTTGCAGCGCCTCGGGCTCGCCATTGGGACGATGCATGTACTCTCCGTGCCAGGTCGCCAGAGTGGCGTGTTGCGATCGACCCCCGTTTCGCTCCTGACTGTCGAAGGTCAACGTTACATCGTTTCTGGGCTGGCCGATGCGGATTGGGTGCTCAACGCCCGTGTCGCCGGCTACGGCATGCTCCGTCGCGGGAGAACAGAAGAGCACGTCTCCCTCATTGAGCTCCCGGTCGAAGATCGCGCCCGGATCCTGCGTGAGTTTCCCCGGCTGGTTCCGCAAGGCGTCCCGTTCTTCACCCGCCTCTACGGAGTCACAGCCGATCCGGTGCAGTTCGCGGCGCTGGCGCAGACGTGCCCGGTCTTCCTAGTCGAGCGGCGGTGAGGAGCGACTCCGACCTCACAAATCATGTACTGCCACGTTCTATCTATGGAGTCATGATGGAGCAGAACGGGGGCAGTGATGCACAACTTTTTCACGATCGAAGTCGAAGCCGAAATGCGGCGGCAGGAGCTGGAACGATCTGCCGCGGCGGATTTGCGAGCGGCGCAGGCGAGCCCAGCCAAGAAAAGCAGGGCCTGGTTGCGACGAGCATTCTGGTCACAGGCGACCCCGCAGACGCTGATCTCGCCAAGCACGTCTGTTGGCGCGTTGCTCGAGCTGCCCCGTGTGCCGCGTCCGGTCACTTGCTAATCGAGAGCTTTGTCCCGCTAGCGAGAAGTTAAGACCGTCGAATACGTTACACATGGCTTCGCGTGGAGAGGCAACAAGATGATCCCGCATTACCGGTACCGGTGATGCGGGATCAACGTATCCGCACCTGAAACTCAGCCCGCGAAAGGCCGCCACAATGGGCCACTGATCCTTGTCGACTTCACCGAGCGACTCCAATTCCACCAACCATTTCTTGGCAACAGAGTTGATCAATGCTCGGGCCTAGACGTTTCTCCCGCCATTCCCAGGCTTGCCAGATAGTCGTTCGTAAAGATTCCCTGTGGGTCCCATTCGGCGCGGAGGGATTGAAACGCTGGCAACTCAGGGTAAAGGTGGGCGAGCTGCTCCGAGCTGAGAAAATGCAGCTTGCCCCAGTGAGGACGGCCGTCGTGGGCGCTGAAGATGGCCTCCGCGTCCCGAAAGAGAGGCTCAAAGGGGAGATGCGTTGCCTGGTGAAGACTAATGGTGACGCTCTCTTTGCCACATGTCGGACTGAGGTGGCTTTGCTCGCCCGGTTGCGTGCGGTACTCGACGGCCCACGTGCAATCGGGGTGGCGGGTCTGCATGAGCCGCCGAACCTCTCGCATCGCCGCCGGCCCCTCGACCAGCGGCACTGTGTACTCCATCTCGACAAAGGGGAAGGTCCTCGTCGAGGGGTAGATACGCCAGCTCCAGTCAACCGAGTCCGGTTTGAGATAACGCTCGATCGAGCCGGGAAGGGCTTCCGGCGCCTTGACCCGGAACGGCTCCTCTTCCGTCTCCACGAAGGTCTTCAGCACGCAGCGGTCATGTGCCGGAAGCCACCAGAACTCGGCGTTCCGCCGGGACGTTTCTTCCGCCAGGAAGCCATCGAGGCAGTCATCAAACGGGAGGACTTGGGTGCTCTCGCGCAGTTTGTATCCGGGAACTGTCGCTAACGTCACCCGGGTAACCACGCCGAGCAGCCCCAGGCTAAGTGAGACGGCGCGCAGCCGCCCGGGGTCGGTGGAGTCGATAGTGACCAACTCGCCATCCGCGCGCATCAGCTCCATGGCGCTGACTGCAGCGGAAAAGCTGCCGTGCTTGCGACCCGTGCCGTGAGTCCCGGTCGAGATCGCGCCGGCTATGGCCTGCCGGTCGATGTCCCCCTGGTTGGCGAAGGCGCGGCCCTGGGCCAGCAACGGCTTGCCAAGATCCGCAATGCGGCTCCCGGCCCAGATGGTCGCTTCACCGGTTTCGGGATCGATCCACTCGACCCCGGCAAGGCGTGATAGATCGAGGAGGGTGCCGTTTGTAGCGCACAACGGCGCAAACGAGTGCCCCGCGCCAGCCACACGAACCGTCTCCCCTTGCCGAGCCGCCGCAACCACCGCGGCGCGCACCTCGGCCAAGGAGCCCGGCGCGACCAGCACGCGCGGTGTGGCAGAGACGTTCCCGGCCCAGTTCGTCCATGTCCCGCTGGCGCTTACTCCAGCCGTCACATTGCGCCCCCATCCTCACCCTGAATTGATGTCGCGGCACGCTACCACGCCTCTGGTTGGCACGCTCCGTATACTCGCGGGTCGGTATGTCGACTCATCGATTACGACACTCCGACAGCGGAAGGCCGATGGGAGGAAGCGGAGCGATGTCCGGAGATCTGCTGCTCGTCAACGGGCGCATCCGCACAATGGACGTCACCAATCCAGCTGTTTCTGCTGTTGCGATTCGCATGGGCCGAGTCGTCTACGCGGGGGATGATGCCGGAGCAAAGGATGCGGCGGCCCCTGGCTCCCCGGTCATCGACCTCGAGGGCCGCACAGCGACCCCCGGGTTGAACGACGCCCATGCCCATCCAATGTCTGTCGGCTTCGCACTCCTCGATCTCGATCTTTCCCCCGAGCGCCACTCCGCCATTGCCGACCTGCAACTGCTCGTGCGCGAGGCAGTCACCGCCAGACCTACCGGGACGTGGATTCTCGGTCGCGGCTATGACGACGCTCGTCTTGCCGAGGGACGGCATCCGACCCGCGCCGACCTCGACGTCGTTGCGCCGGATCACCCGGTGATTCTCGTCCGCATGTGCCACCACATCGGGGTCGCGAACTCCGCGGCGTTGCGCCTGGCCGGTGTCACCCGCGACACACCTGACCCCGATGACGGGCTCTTCGACCGGGATGAGCACGGCGAGCCGACCGGGGTGCTGCGTGAAGGAGCGCTCACCGCCGTTCGCGCGCTGATGCCCGAGCCGGACGAGGATGCCATGATGGCCGCGCTGGAAGCCGGCGGGCAAGAGTTTCTGCGGCAGGGGGTGACCAGTACCGTCGAGGCCGGCATACGCGATCCGTGCGAGATGCGCGCCTACCAGCGGTTGCGCGAGTCGGCGCGACTGCCAGTTCGTACGTACCTGATGATGATGCTCGACGAGACGCTCGACGATCTGGCCTCCCTCGGCATCCGAACCGGTTTCGGCGACGAGTGGGTACGGATCGGCCCGGCGAAACTCTTCAGCGACGGCTCGATCGGGGGCCGCACCGCCCGCATGCATCGACCCTACGAAGGGGAGCCTGACAACTTCGGTCTCTGGAAGATGCCGCCGGAAGAGCTCAAGGCGAAAGTTCGGCGCGCTCACGATGCTGGGTTCCAGGTCGGTATTCACGCGATCGGTGACGCCGCGATCGACCTCGTCCTCGACGCCTATGAATCGGCGCAGGCGGCCAATCCTCGCCCCGACCCACGTCACCGCATCGAACACTGCTCGATCGTCGACGATCGCATCCTGGGTCGCATCCGCGACATCGGCGCGGTGCCGATCCCCGGTACGTCGTTCCTGCGCCACTTTCGCGATGCCTACGTCAATAATCTTGGCGAGTGGCGGATCGGACAGGCCTACGGCATGCGCTCGTACGCTCGGTTCGGGATCACCGCCGCCGCTTCATCCGACGCACCAGTGGTTCCGGTGAACGCCCTCGCGGGTCTGCAGACGATGGTGACCCGGCGTGACATCCTGAGTCGCCCCTGTAATCCGGAAGAAGCCGTTCTTTTGGAAGAAGCACTCCGGGCTTACACCGTCAACGGCGCTTTCGCCTCCTTCGAAGAGGGGATCAAGGGCATGTTGCGCCCGGGGATGCTCGGCGACGTGACCATCTTCGAAACGGATCTCTTCTCGGTCGACGCCGACGACCTGTCCACGACGCGGGTCGACTACACCGTGACCGCCGGAGAGGTGGCCTATGAGCGGGAGTCACGAAGTCGGTGAGTCGGCAAGTAGGAAGTCGTGGGCATAGGTCGCGAGTCGTCAGCAGGGCGCTATACTGCGTCAACCTATCACCCTATGACCTATCCACCCATCACCCATCGCGGAGGTACCTATGAGCGACGAAACGATTCGCCCGGGACAGGTGTCCCCCACACCAGAGGGAGGTCCAGTCGCCGAGGGTGTACCCGGCCACGAACCGGGATTGGGACAGGTGCGATCGACCCCGGAAGCGGCGCCGCTCTCCGAGGATGAAGAACTGACACCACCAGCATGGCAAGAGCATATGCGCGGACCGATCCTCGGCTCCGACGGCCGCCCGCTTGGGCAAGAGCAAGGACCAGGGGCCGCGCCATCGGCGCCCGAGCCGGCAGCGGCGCGGGAGGAAGAAGGCGTGAAGAGCGCTGCGTCCACCGCCCCGCCGCAGGGTGACGAAGAGCTGCGGAAGTGGCCGCCCCATGCCGGCAAGCCGGTGAGCGAAGCGAACTGGGACGCCGCCCTACGCTTCGCCGCGCCGATCGTAGGCCAGGCAGAAAAACTCGCTATCAAGGCGATCGATCTCGCTGGCCACGGGCTCTCGGATCTCGCTCGCTACCTGGAGACCCGACGTCAAGAGCGAGAAGCGGAGCAGAACCAGGAGTCACAAAGCGATCGCTAGACCTTCTTGCGGCAGAATCGCTCTGCACGCCGGTGGCAGTATCCAGCTGGCAAAGAGTCGCCCCGTTTGGCTAAATATTGACTCAATTCCTGGCGCTCTCTGCGGTTAATAGCGATTTGACGTTCCTACATTCTCGACCGTATCATGGGTTGAGGTGAGGTAAGCGCGGGGAAACATCTGGTTACCCCTTTGGTGCCCAACGGGTCCCAAAGTACAACGCCTTGCCACGCTCATAGTCTATACACATACCCCGGTTGCGGGGCTAGTGTTTCATTCGCCGCGCGGTGCCCGTGAGCGCGCGCGTCACAACCGAATGTTTCAGGGATGCCGATGAATACCCAGAACATCGTCCTCGGCGTCCTCGAGGCCGTGCTCGTCGTCGCTGCCACCTTTTTCGCGACTCGGTGGTACCTGGAAGGCCGCGCCAATTCGCATGCCCGCAAGGTGCAGGCAGAGGCCGACCGTATCCTGGAGGAAGTTGAAACCAGACGACGCGACGCCGCACTCGAGGCCAAAGACGAGGCGATCCGCCTGCGTGCGGAGCTCGACCGGGAACTGACCCAACGGCGTAAGGAAGTCGAGCGCATCGAGCGCCGGGTCGAGCAAAAAGAGGAATCGATCGATCAGAAAACTGTTGCGCTCGATCGTCGCGAGCAGGAGCTGCGCCGGCTCGATCAGGAGACGCAACGCTCGCGCGAAAACTGGGAGGCTGAGCGAGCCCGCAAACAAGCGGAATTCGAAGCCGCCCGGGCCCGGCAGCAGGCAGAGCTCGATGCCGCCCGGGACCGCCACCTTCAGGAGCTGGAGCGTGTCGCCGGGCTGACCGCGGATCAGGCTCGGGACGA
>JAICRA010000204.1 GCA_025937615.1 Thermomicrobiales bacterium
CCACCGCCTTCGCCGTGGCGATTTCGACCTGCCGCACCGGAATGCTGGCGACGGCCCGGTACACCGCATAACTCGCCCCGGCGGCAACGACCACCGCGACAACCAGAACAACGAACGTACGCGTTTGGCGGTTCATCCCTTACCTCACTCCTATTACGGCGTACAAGCCACGGCCGGATCCTCGGTCCGCATTGTCGATCTGCCCGTGAGAGTAAACGTGCCGAAGGTCGAACTGAAATAGCGGCCGATCCCGGCAAGAAATGGGGCCTGGTGCGGGTAACTCACCCACACGTTCACGACCGATATGCAATTGGTGCCGTCGAGGTCCTCCTCCACGGGCGCCAATTGCGCCAAGGTCGGCAGCGTCGCGTCGGCGGAGTTCAAGCCCGCCGCGTCGAGATACTGATTGATCCGAGCGATGGCGTCGGCCTCATCGAAGTCAGGCAGCACGAGCACACGTGCTCCCTCGCGGGCCGCGTTGGTAACAATCTCGAGCTTCTGAAACACGAACCCGAACTCAATGATTCCGATGACGACGAGCAGGATGAGCGGAAGCGTCAGCGCCGTCTCGATCAACTCGGCGCCGCGTTCGGAGCGCAGCCGCCGGCGTAAGCCGCTCATTTCAGCCATATCGCCACCATCGTTCCCGCGAAAATCGGGATCGCATATGCGAGCTTCGGAGCCTTGCTCGTCTCGAGGGTCAACTCCGGCAGCGCGCGAATCCCCGCAACCCGCCAGTGCGCCAGCAGCAGATATACGTTCGACAGCGCCTTGCGAAGGTATCCGCTCGCCAGAGCGGTGACGATCGCCATGACGCCGCCCGCAACTCCCGTGTACATCGCCGCCCAAAAAATTCCCGCCGGCCCTAGCCACGCTCCCAGCGCTCCGAGCAGCTTCACGTCGCCGCCGCCGAGACCGCCGAGCGCAAACGGGACGAAAAAGATGGCCACGCCAAGCAGCCACCCGAGCGCCGCGGTCGTCGGACCTTCGCCCGCCGGCGCGAAGGCGTGGAACAGGAGCCCCGCTGCCGCCGCGCCGAATGTCAGCACATTCGGGATCCGCCTGCTGCGGAGATCGGTCACACAGGCAACGAGCGCAACCGCCAGCGCAGCGGCGTATTTGGGTTCCATCGAATTAGCTCCCCGGATCCTCGGGTTCCCAGGCCTCGTACACGTCGTTGCCCCAGTTCTCGAAGGCGTTACCGAGTTTGTCGCCGATCGAGGGAAACACAACGACGCCGGCCAGCGCAATAATCATGGCGATCAGCCCATATTCGACGAGATCGGCGCCGCGATCGTCTCTCCAGATCTCAGAAACGTGATGAAGGAACGAGTCGATCATGCGCCCTGCTCTCGAACCGCTCGTGGACTGGACTCGCACGTGTGAAAAAAACTGGCGAGGCGCCCTTGCCAGGCGGACGGCCTCGCCGTTCGTGGGGTAACCGTCTTCCTCTGCTCCGCTTAGTTAGGCAGCTGGCTGTTGAGCGTGCTGAAGTAGCCCGCGACCTTCGGACCAATACCGCTGATGGCGAGGATGCACGCCGTGGTGATGATCGAGATGAGGAGACCGTACTCGATCAGGTCCTGGCCGGCATCTTCACGGACGAAACGAGCAAGCAACGACTTCATTGAACACTCCTAGCAAGGGGTTTGGGGACTGTCTGCACGCCGTTCGAACCGTGCAAACGTTGACGACGCGGTCTAGGTAGCAACGGCACTGCCATTCGGCTGAGCGAGACCGCACGAAAGTGCTAGAAGACTGTGGCAGAAGGACTTAACGGTGCGTCATGAACCGTTTACCCGAATAGAACCAAAGTACTATTCCAACTGTTGCAGGACTTTTCTCTTACCGGTTCAGAGAATCAGGCGGCGGCTGGGGCGGATCGGTTGGCGGCCGTGAGTTTCCGGGCAACCGCGCGCACCTTTGCCCGTCTCGCCGGGGGACATCCGGGTCACAAGAGTTTTGTCTGCTCGCGGCAAGATGTCTGTGACCCTGAGAAATACGGCATGTAACTGTTTTTGCTGTCTTTGCGCGGCCATCCGGCACAGGATTCGAAATGAAGACCGGGAGAGTTTCTTGCACCGAATCAAGAACCCTGCAATGCGTCCCGATTCTGTGAAACCGCACGATCAGCCGGCGTCCGGAGATGCCCTGTCGCTCTTCACATATGAACCGGAGGGGTCGAGCCCGGTTCCTGTGACCACGGCCAAGGCGCCCGGAGCGGTTTCGCTGGATCGCATCGCCGAAGCCGCGCCACTGCGTTTCGTGGAAGGGATTGCCGTCGTTCAAGCGCTCTGTGCCGCGATCCGGGAAAAGGGCGGCAACAATGCGGGGATGCTGGACTTGCGCGGCGTCTTCATCAATGAGGGAGGCGAGCTCGTTGCGCTGACTCCCCCGGGAGCCGAGCCAGCGGCCCCCGAGCTGGCGCGGCTCTTACACCGGCTCGTGCCCGCCGATGCGACGCCACCCGTCGCGCGGCTTTTCATCGACCGCTGGACGAGCGGCACTTCGACGGATCTCGGCGCGTTTGCCTCTGAAATCGCGTACTTTGCCCGTCCGAATGGACGTGAGCTCCTGACCGCGCTGCACGTTCGCTGTGCCGGCGAGCCTGGCGCGCCGCCACTCCCTGGGATGGCTCCGGTCGTTGTTCCGGCGCCGCGTGTCGAGGCCAAGCCAAGAATCCAGGAACCCGAGAAGCCCGAGACACCCAAACGGCCGTCGTGGCTGAAGACCCACAAGCGCCATTTATTCGTCGCGGCGGCCGCGGTCGTGCTCACCATGGCGGCGACCGGTCTCCTGACGTGGTTCTGGTCATCGAAAGCCGCCGTAGCCGCGCAAGCCCCGGCCCCGACGGCAATTGAAACGCCGGTGCCGTCCGGCGAGCCTGGCGAGTCTGGCAAACAGCCTGGCAAGCAGCCCGGCAAGCACAGTGCGGACGCGGCACCCGCCAAATCCTTGGCGGCTCGGACAACATCTCAGCCCAAGCTCGCCGGGCCTCCGCGCAGGAGCGTTCCCGCACCCGTTTCTACTCCACCGCTCCTGCCGAAGCGCACGCCGCAGGACGGTATCGAGCAGGTCTCAGCGCCGCTGCCGTCCCTGCCGGAGAGTGCGGCCGTCGCCGCCGTTCCTTCACGCGGACTGCCTGATATGCGGATCTATTCTGCCGCCGACCCGGGCATCGAGCCGCCGAAACTCCGGTCCGCCGAAATCCTCGAGGGTCTGATCGCGGGCTTTCCAACCAAGACGAATTCCGTCGAAGTGCTCGTGGACAAGGCAGGCAAGGTCGAGCGCGTTCGCATGCAGGGCGCGCCGCAGCGAATTCCCGACATCGTGATTCTGAGCCGGATGAAGGAATGGGTGTTCGAGCCGGCGACCAAGGACGGCGCAGCCGTCCGCTACCGGATGATCCTCACCTGGGACGTTACACCCTGACGGGTTCGCTTCCGGACTGATGCTGAAACGCTGGCGCGCATGGCGCTTCGATCTCGTCGAGCTCGGTATGATCGCGGCCGTTGTCGGCCTGGTCGCATACATCGCCCCCAGACCGGCGCCGCCGCCTGACGAAAGGGAGGCGCTCGAGAGGGCATACGGCTCCGCTCGAAACTCTGAAAACGAAGAGGAATGGATCATCCGCGACTTCTTCAAGGACCGCCGCGGCGGCGTGTTCGTGGACGTCGGCGCGGCCCACTACAAGTCCGCGAGCAACACCTACTATCTCGAGCACGAACTCGGATGGTCAGGAATCGCGATCGAACCTCTTCGTCACTTTGCGGCCGACTGGGCCCGGTATCG
>JAICRA010000133.1 GCA_025937615.1 Thermomicrobiales bacterium
CGCGGCGATGACGGCGCCGTTAGCCACCCCGGTCCCCGAGGGAATAACCGGCATCTACGGCGACGACCTCTACGACCACGCGCTCGTGCTGATCGCGCTCACAGCCGCTGGGGAGGAGATCCCCGACGCGGCGTTCGAGCCTCTGCGCATCGCACAGCGTGAGGATGGTGGCTGGGCGTTTGACGGTTCGACCGCTCCCGGCGCGGCTGACTCGAACACGACCGCACTCGTAATACAGGCGCTGGTGGCGGCAGGTTATGGCGACGATCCAATCGTCGATCGCGGGCTGGCCTTCCTGTCCACCCTGCTGGAGCCCGACGGCGGCTATGCCTATGGGCCGGCTGATCCGCTCATCGCCGACGCCAACTCGACCGCGCTCGTGCTGCAAGCGTTGATCGCCGCCGGGGAGGATCCCGCCTCGCCGGAGTGGGGGAACGCGCCGCTGGCCCTGGCGCGGTTCCAGACCCCGTCCGGTGGATTGCGCTACATGGCGGCGGATGAGGAGCCGAACTTATTGGCCACGGTTCAGGCCATCCCGGCGATGGCAGGGCTGTCGCTACCGGTAGTTCAGGCATGCACGGAGGGTGACGCGGCTGAGGGCTGTATCCAGCTCGAACCGGCGGCATGATCTTGCCCTGGCACATCATTCGCCTCTGGGTACTGATCTCCCTAGCGGCTCTGCTGGCCGGTGTGCTACTCGTGCCAGCGCCAACCCTCGCCGACGAAGAACTTCATCACGCCGGTTTGGTTGTGCGTGACTCGCAGGGGCGGATGACATACGCCTGGGTGCCCTTCTCGGAAGAGGAGATTGATGGCATTGACCTGTTGCACCGGAGCGGCATACCGATCGTGACCGTCGGCTTCGGGGCACTTGGCGAAGGTGTTTGCTCGATTGCCGGCCAGGGGTGTGGCGTTGCCGAGTGCCGGCGCACCGTTTGCCGGGCATCTGCCGCTAACGCTCCCTACTGGCAGTACTTTCAGCAGGCCCCCAGCGATCCCGCCGTCTGGACGTGGCAGCCGCTCGGCGCCAGCAGCAGCACGGTCGAGGACGGCGAGGTCTTCGGCTGGAGCTGGACGGCCGAAGACCCCGCCTTGCCGGCGTTGCCACCGGCAGAGATCGCCAGTCGCGCCGGAGCCGACGACACAGCAGCGACCGAGCCGGTATTCCGTACGGTTTCGCCGGATGGTGTGGCGACAGCGGTATACACGCCTCCACCCGATGGACCGACGACGGTAGCGGCCGCTGTCATCCTCGTCGTCATTGCCGGCTCAGCCCTTGCTCTCACCGTCTGGCGACGAGCGGAGGCAGTCACATGAGCACTCAGCGGACGAGGCCGCTCGATCCGCGAGCGTGGATCATCTGGGCGGTCGCGGCCGGCCTGCCTCCTCTGGTGGGGCGTAACCCCTGGCCGCTGGCGGCGACGCTCATCGCGGTGCTCGGCGTCTGGGCTTGCTGGAGTGCGGGGGCGGCCGGCGCCCACTGGCGCCCCCTCTTGCGACTGGCTCTCGTCTTCGGCGTCGTGAGCGTGCTGTTCAATTTGCTGACTGCCCACGTCGGTGACCGGGCCATCGGCGCGCTACCGGAGGCGTGGCCGGTCATCGGTGGGGTTCTCACGCTCAACGCACTGATCTACGGTCTCCTGAGCGCGATGGCAATCTTCTCGCTGGTAGCGGTCGGTGCCACGCTCGGCGCCACCCTCGACTGGAGCGCGACCATGCGCCTTCTCCCGGAGCGGATGGCCGCGCTGGCCGTGGTAGGATCGGTGGCTTGGTCCTACCTCCCACGGACCACTGCCGCCTTCGCCGAAATCCGGGAGGCGCAGATGGCGCGCGGTTATCGGCCGCGCGGTATCCGTGACGCCGCACCGCTCGTCATACCGCTCCTCGCCGGCGGGTTAGAGCGCTCCATGATCACCGCCGAGGCGCTTGAGGCGCGGGCCTTTGGGGCGCCGCTGGCCCCCGAGCTGACCTCACGCCGGTGGCAGGTTGCGTCACTCCTGGTCGGTCTTGTTGCCGCGCTAACAGGCGCCTTCTGTCTCGCCCTGGGCCAGCTGACCGTTGCCGGCGGTCTGTTGGCGGTCGCGGCAGCGTCGCTGCTGGCGGGTCTTTTCATCAGGCGCGGTGACCAGCCGCATCTACGCCGCACCCGCTATCGAGATCCAGTCTGGGAACGCCCGGAGTGGATCGTAAGCGGAGCCGCCTTGGCCGTCCTGACGGTCGAGATCGCAGTGCTGTTTCTCGACCCCGCCGCCTTCCGCTACGAGCCTTATCCCTCGTTGACGCCGCCGGCCATCAGTTTGCCGTTGCTGGCGGTGCTTGGGCTGTTGCTGGCCCCCGCCGCGGTACGACCGTGAGCGCACCGGAGCTGTCGACGCTGCATGGGGAACCAGCAGCCACCTTCTCCAATCTGACCTACCGGTACCCAGAACGCAAAACACCTGCCTTGCGGGATCTGAATTGGACCGTCGCCCCGGGGGAATTCGTTACGGTGACCGGTTCCTCCGGCAGTGGCAAGTCAACCCTGCTCCGCTGCCTCAACGGGCTGACGCCGCACTTCAGCGGCGGGACCTTCGATGGAGTCGTCACCGTCGCTGGCTACGACACGCGCCACTACAGCCCGCGCGTGCTGGCCCGACTCACCGGGTTCGTGTTCCAGGATCCCGAGGCCCAGTTCGTGGCTGGTCGCGTCGACGACGAGCTCGCCTTCGGGATGGAGCAGCTCGGCGTGCCGCCGGTCACGATGCGCAAGCGAGTCGAGGAGGTACTCGACCTGCTCGGGATCGCCGCGTTGCGAGATCGCGAGATCGCGACCCTCTCAGGTGGAGAACGGCAACGTGTGGCGGTCGCTGCCGCACTCGCTCTGCAACCTTCGATTCTGGCCCTCGACGAGCCGACAAGTCAGCTTGATCCGTGGGGCGCCGAAGAAGTGCTGGCGGCGCTGAACCGTCTCAACGAGGACCTCGGGCTAACCATCGTGCTCGCCGAGCACCGTCTCGAGCGTGTCGTCGCTCATACCGACCGTCTCACAGTGCTCGCTCCAGGTGGATCGATCTGCCTCGATGGCCTACCGCGAGACGCGTTGCGCCAGGTTGACATCACGAGCCTCCCGGCGCTCCTCGCGCTCGGGCGACAACTCGATTGGGACCCCTTGCCGCTTTCGGTCAAGGAAGGGAGAGCCGCCCAGCGCCTTGCCGCTGCGCGGGGGGAGGTGCCCGCTCCGGCGGCGCCTGATCCCGCGCCCCCAAGTGGTACACCAGTCGTCACACTGCAGCGAGTGAGCGCCGGGTGGCACCGCCGTCCTGTGCTGCGCGACATCGATCTGGAGGTGCGGCCGGGTGAGTTGGTCGCGCTCATGGGACGCAATGGGGCGGGCAAGACGACCCTGCTGCGGCTGGTGGCTGGTCTGCACGGGCCATCCTCCGGCAAGGTGCTCATCGCTGGCCAGGATACGACACATCACCACCCCGCCGATATCGCCCAGACGGTTGGCTATTTGCCGCAGAATCCCTCAGCGCTCTTCTTTGCGGAGACCTTGAGGGCGGAGCTTGCCTTCACCCGGAAGCATCATCGCCGCTCCGGGCTCGATCCGGAGGAAACGCTGGCAGCGCTTGGGCTGGAGCATGCCATCGACCGGCATCCGCGTGATCTTTCGGGCGGCGAGGGAGAGCGGGCCGCGCTGGCGGCGGTGCTCGTCGGCGGTCCGCGCGTCCTCCTTCTCGACGAGCCGACACGCGGCATGGACGCGGTTCGCAAGCGCGCTCTCGTCGCGACGTTGCGGCAACTGCGTGCAGACGGCGTAGCAATCCTGCTGGCGACGCATGACGTCGAACTGGTGGCGGAGGTCGCCACCCGCGTCGCATTGCTCGGCGACGGCCGCATCGTCGCCGACGGCGGCCCGCGCACCGTGCTTTCCGGATCCCTGACGTTCACCACCGCGATCAACAAACTCTACGGCGATGGCTTTCTCACTCCAGGAGACGTCCTGGTCGGGTTGGGCCTACCGGAGGGCTCGAGATCGCCCGCCGACGTGGGCCGATGAGCAAGACGTACGAATCAACCCAGGAGATCTTGCTGCCGAACTGGCTAAGCTCCGGGTGAGTGCCGCTCCTCTGAACCGCACGGCACCCGCCAGTGGGGATCTCAGCACCGCGAGGTCGGATCAGCTGTCGTAGCGTCTGCGTGCCACTCGTGCCCGATCTGGAGAGAGTTTCTGGCCTGGGGTTTGCGACGAAAGACTACGATCGAGGAGAGGGAGGAACCCAGCAGGAGAACTGGCATGCCTTCCGCAATGCGAACCTTGGCGCTGGCACTGTGCTTGGTCGCTCTTAGCTTTCACGTACCGCCAGCTGCCGGGCAGCCGCTCGATTGCGATGACTTCGATAGTCAAGTCTGGGCGCAAAGCATCTATGAGATCGATCCGGCTGGGTACGCGGCCCTCGATCCTGACGGCAACGGCCTCGCCTGCGAAGAGCTGCCATCAGGTGCGGCACCGGCCCATTGGACATCGCAGGTTCCATCGGGAAGCCAACCGGTCACATTGATCGAAGTCACCGACGGCGACACCATCCGGGTCGATCTCGAGGGCCGGGAGGAGCCGGTACGCCTCATCCTCATCGACGCACCAGAAACGAGCGACCCGAATAATCCTCCGGAATGCTTCGGCCAGGAAGCCACGGCCTACCTCACGTGGCTGCTCTCACTCGGTGGCGATCTCTATCTGGAAACCGACGTCAGCGACCGTGACCGGTTCGGACGACTCCTGCGCTATGTCTGGCTCGACTTCGGCGATGGGGAGGTCTATCTCCTCAACGAGGCGCTGGTCCGCGCTGGCTACGCCGCGTTCTCGACGTTCCCGCCCGACGTGAAGTACGTGGAGGAGATGCGTGAGGCTGGACGGTTCGCCCGGGAACATGGCTACGGCCTCTGGTCCGGCTGCATCACGGACGACGAGGGTGATACCAACGAGCTGAGTGGAAACCAGGCCATCGATGCCGGACGGGAGACGGAGGTCGATCCTGGCCAGACAAGGTCTGCGCCTCCTCCCGAGCATGTCCACCATGGCCGATCCCGCTTCGGCCTTCAACTGTGAGCCGTCCTATCCCGACGTCTGCATCCCGCCGTCACCGCCAGATCTCGACTGCGGTGACGTGGCCTATCGGCGCTTCAC
>JAICRA010000237.1 GCA_025937615.1 Thermomicrobiales bacterium
AGAGCGGGAGACGGGGCTCGAACCCGCGACATCAAGCTTGGAAGGCTTGCGCTCTACCAACTGAGCTACTCCCGCAGTTCTCCTCACTCTCTTCGTTAGGTCCGCCACCATGGTGGGGGAAGGATTCGAACCTTCGAAGGCGTGAGCCGGCAGATTTACAGTCTGCTCCCGTTGGCCGCTTGGGTACCCCACCGCATTCCCGCGCTCTCGTTGGGACCGACTCCCGTCATCAGAGCTGACGGCGAGAGTCGAACTCGCAACCGCCTGATTACAAATCAGGTGCTCTGCCAGTTGAGCTACGTCAGCACCCAGCCAATCGCGCGAGCCAAGCATGATAGCGGGGCCGCGAAATGGTGTCAAGCAATTGGGACATCGATAGTTCCGAGGTCAGAGTCAGAGGTCGAAGGTCAGACCGGAAGGAGGTTCCTCTGACCTCCGACCTCTGACCTCCGACCTCTGACCTCCCTCATTGATATCGCTCGAGCACCGTCCCATTCGCCGTGTCCTTGACGGCAAAGCCGGCACCCTCGACATCGGTCCTCAAAGAATCTGCCGCCTTGAAGTCGCGATTCTGGCGCGCGATCACCCGCTCCCGGAGCTTCGAGACTGCCCACCCCACCTGCTCGATCTCCTTTTCGCTAAGGCCTGACGCCACAATAGGTTCTGGCTCAACGCGGTTGGCCGACACGACAAACCGGAGTGCCCTCGGTTCGAGGTCCAGGACCCCCATCATGAGCTGGAAAACCTCGCGGGCCCGTTCCAGCATCGCGACATCACTCCCATTACGGTCGAGTTCGGCATTCGCCCGCCCGACGAACGTGTAGAGCGCCCCCACTGCCTCCGGCGCGTTCAAGTCATTGTCCAGCGCTGTCCGGAATTCGAGCTCCGCCGTCTCCGCCGCTGCCCCCAGCTCCCGCGTTCCCCCCTTCGCCTCAGCCAATCGATGGGCAAACTCGCCGATGCGGGCCACCGCCTCGATCGAGGATTCAAGGGCCGCGCCCGACAGGTTGATCTGCTTCCGATAGTGCGTCGAGAACACGAAGTGGCGGAGTGCCGCGGCCGAGATGCCCTGTTCGCGGAGATCGGTCACCGTCGAGACATTGCCGATCCGCTTCGACATCTTCGTGCCGTCCACCTGCAGGAACTCGCCGTGGCACCAGAAGCGGGCGAACGGCTTGCCCGTGGCACCCTCCGACTGCGCGATCTCGTCCTCGTGGTGGGGAAATACCAGGTCGACCCCGCCACCGTGAATGTCGAGGGTCTCACCCAGGTACTTCATCGCCATTGCCGAGCATTCCAGGTGCCAGCCCGGACGTCCCCGGCCGAACGGGGCGTCCCACGCGGCACCGGTGGACTCGTCCTCCGGCTTCGCCGCCTTCCAGAGCGCGAAGTCCTGCGCGTTCTCCTTCGAGTAATCGTCCTGCGCCACGCGCGCCCCCGACTTGATCTCGCGCGTATCGAGTCGCGACAGGCGCCCGTAGCCCTCGAAGCGATCGATCGCGAAGTACACGGAGCCGTCTTCCGCCTTGTACGCGATCCCCTTCTCCAGCAATCGCTCCACCAGGGCGATCATCTCGGGGATGTGCCCCGTCGCCGTGGGATACACCTCGGCATCCTCGATGCGCAGGTACTGCCGGTCCTGATGAAAGATCGCCGTGACCGGCTCGGTCACCTCGGTGATCGTCTTGCCCTGTTCGTGGGCACGCTTGATGATCTTGTCGTCGACGTCGGTCAGGTTCATGACCTGTCTGACCGTCCATCCGTGCAGGCGCAGCACGCGCCGCAGCAGGTCCTCGAACAGGAAGGTGCGGAAGTTTCCGATGTGCGCCGGGTTGTAGACCGTCGGCCCGCACGTGTACATGCGCACCGTCTCGCCATCCGCGGGCTCGAACGGCTCCACGGACCTCGTCATGGTGTTGTAGAGACGGAGGGGCATGAGAAAGGCAGCGAGCAGCGATTAGCGAACAGCGAATAGCTGGACCCAGTAAGGTATCTGCCTGATCACCGATCGCTAACCGCCGGTCGCTTGTCGCTCGTAGCTCGTCGCTGCTTTTTACGCCGTCTTCTTTGTCTGCTCGCGCAGCACGTCGACGGGATACCCGGCAATGACTGCGGCGTCCGGGGCCGGAACGCGCAGCACCAGCACTCGGTCGCCGGCGTGTCGTCGGAAGCTCTGCCCCTCATAGAGCCGGTGGATCACGATGCGACGGATGATCACCATCACCACGGCCGCCATGGGCACCGCCACCACGACGCCGAACACGCCGAACAGCTTCGCAACGATGAGCACCGACATCATGGTCATCACGGGCGGAATCTCGACGCGCCTCGCGGTGATCATCGGCAACACGAAGTTGCCCTCGATGATGTGGACGACGATGCCGAGCAGGACCACCAGAAGGAAGTGGCCCCCCGGGCCGATGCCCGCAAACCCCTCCCCACCCAGCACGAACAGCGCCGGCAGCAGCGTGCCGATCAGGGTCCCGAAGAACGGCACGATCACCACGGCGCCCACGAAGATCCCGAACGTGAGCCAGTAGGGAACGCGCAGGATGTAGAGGCCGAGCGCGGTCAACGCGGCCAGCACCGTCATGGCCAGCAGCTGCGCGACTATCCAGGCCTTCAGCGTGGTGGCGAGGTCACGCATCACGTCCCGGACCGTGTCGCGATGCACGGGCGGGAAGAGCGCGATCAGCCACTCGCGATACAGCCCCGGGTAAAGCGCCAGGTAGATCCCCATCACGAGGATCGACACGATGTGGACGACCTGGGTTCCGACACTGATCACCGTCGGCACCGCGCGCGAGGCCAGCCCCTCGATCTGGGCGATGACCGCGTTGATGAACCCGGCCTCGGGGTCCGTCGACAAGAGTCCGGGGAACCGGCGGGAAAGGCGCCCGACCCACTCCTGCCAGGCGCGAACGTAGTCGGGCAGCACGCCCAGCAGCTGCTGCGTCTGCTCCACCACCGGCGGCACCAGCAGCGCACCGAGCCCGTACACGGCGCCTAACGTCCCGAACAGTCCCAGCGCGAAGGCGACCCCCCGCGGCACCGGCACCCGCGCGACGATGAAGTCGGTGACCGAGCCGAGGTACAGCGACACCAGGATCGCGATGAACAGCAGCAGCAGGACATCAGCGACCTTGTAGAACAGCCAGATCAGGAGGACCGTGATGACCGTGGCCCCGAGGATGGGGCCGAACCGGAACCGCTGCTCAGCGACGACTGCCGGCGTGCTCAACCGCCACGCTTCTCGTCGTGTACTTCCTCCACCTCGG
>JAICRA010000344.1 GCA_025937615.1 Thermomicrobiales bacterium
TCCAGCAGGACCCCGCGTTCCCCACGTTTCGCGCGTCATGCAACTGGGCCGATCGGCCGCGGCAGCGTGCACCCGAGCACTTCGTCACTCTCCCGCGCGACGCCACCGGCCTCGATGCCGGAAACCCAGCCAGCGTTCAGCTAGACTAATTGCTTAGCTCATCGCGCCCCAGTCAGTGCCTGAGTGGTGTGGTAGAGGCGTGAGGCAAGCTCGCTCATCACTTCGATGCCAACTTGCGGAAACTGCGTGACCAAGTGGAAGAAGCCATCCTTCGACACGCGCAGGGTCTCCACGTCGCCGTGCGCGACCACTGTCGCGGTGCGCGGCACGTCGCACAGGATCGCGATCTCGCCGACGATGTTTCTGCCGAGTGTCTCGACCTTGACCGCGCCTTTGGGGCTATCGACCAGAATGTCGGCCCGGCCGTCCAGGATGATGTAAACCGCGTCGCCGTAGTCACCCTGATGAAACAGCTCGTCGCCGGGGAGGTGCTGCAACCGCTCGCTGGTGAACGCCAGCAGTTTCAGCTTCGCCGGTTCCACCTTGGCGAACAGCGGGATCTGGCGCAGAACCTCCACATCTTGGATCAAAGTCATGGGTGACCCTCCTGGCAGGCATTTAGCGCACCGCCGTCGCGGTCTGTATGAAGTGCCTCACACTCTTGCTGGCAAACCAAGCATTTCTTGTTGAGCTGCGGCTCGCGGCTCCCACCCGCCCACGCTCTCCGGCGCGACGAGCAGACGCGGCTCAGCGCCAGGGGTCCGGCTCGGCCAGGGCGCGCGCCAGCGAACAGACGGCATCTTGGTGCTTGCGTTCGGGGATGCTGATGACATTGCGCGCCAGTTCAAGGAGCATGCGCTGCTGTGGCGTCGCCTTGATCGCGTTGTCCCTGCCAAATCCCTCGAAGAAGTAGCCGACCTCGACCCCGAGCGCCTGAGCGATGTGGTACAGGCGCCCCGCGGCGACGCGATTGATCCCCTTCTCGTACTTGTGGGCCTGCTGATAGGTGACCCCGATCAACTCGGCCATCTGCTGCTGGGTCAGCCCGAGCATGATCCGTCGCTCGCGCATGCGGGCCCCGACGTGGCGATCGACATCCTGTGCCCGGGGTCGACCTACCCTGTAGTCAGCTGGCATGGGTCCCTCGTCGGTGCGCCTGACCGAAGAGGGCATCCTCTATCCCCGCCGTCGTTAAAAAATGGTTCCGACTTCAGCTCGGATTGCGGGAGAGGTTTGGAGGACGTACGACTCGAGCAGTTTATGACCTCGGGGAGGAAATGACGACAGACTTCAGCCACGCCTATGCCGGAACGACTGTATGGCAATCGTGCCCTTTCCGCTTCCTCCCGGCGCCGAGGCCCGGCTGCTACTGCACCATCTCCTCGAGCACGGCGATGTCGTGGGCAAGGACGACGCGGGGCGAACGATGATCCTGCTGGCGGCGGACGAACGCGTGCTCGAGAAACTGATGACTTTCGACGCCGAGGCAGCCGACCTGGAGGACGGGGGAGATGCCGAGCCCGAGCCCGACGATGAGGAGGATGGACCACCGGTCAGACCCGACCTCGTGAGGCCGATAGTGGAGCGGAGGCGGGTCGTACCGTTCGGCAGGATCGACTGAGCCCCCATGGCACGCAGGGCTACGATCCAGCTCGAGGTGCACCGCCAGATCGTCCAGAGCATTCCCTTGGACGACGCGGAGATTGAGTGCCTGATCCAGGAGCGAAGCGGCAAAGATTTCGATCATGCCGGGCACCAGCGGACGCCAGCCGAGACGCTCGTGCGCGACGATGGCGGCCAGCACGTCGGGATCGTAGCTGTCGACCACGATTCACAGGGATACCATTGAGCAAGCTCGCCGACGCGCTTTCTTGTGGACCGCAGTGAACTTTTAGCTCTGAAGTTTGTATTGACAGCGCGCAAAAGATATCTAGAATTGCTCAAGATAAAGCACTGTTGAAAAGATGTAGACA
>JAICRA010000131.1 GCA_025937615.1 Thermomicrobiales bacterium
TCAGAACACGGCGGCCGAGGCCGCGGCCGCGCTCCAGCGGATGCAGAAGGAGTTCCTGATCGAGCTGGAGGACGTCGCCTGGGTCACCAAGGCGCAGGATGGCAAGATGAAGCTTCATCAAGGCGCTAACTTGACCGGCGCTGGTGCCGCTGGCGGCGCGTTTTGGGGCTTCCTGTTCGGCTTGATCTTCCTCGTCCCCCTCTTCGGGATGGCCCTGGGAGCGGCAACGGGTGCCCTCGCCGGCAAGCTCGCCGATTACGGCATCGACGACGCGTGGATCAAGGAGGTGGCAAGCTCCATCCAACCGGGCGGCTCGGCGCTCTTCGTGATGGCGCGCAACGCCAATCAGGAGCGAGTGCTGCCGGAGATGGCCAAGTTCGGCGGCACCGTGCTCCGGACCAACCTCACCACCGAGCAGCAGCAGGCACTTGAAAACGCGCTGCAGCCCGCCTCCGAGGCCGCCGCGTAGGGCCGCGCCGGCCGCACCGCCGTCACCGGCCGATCTATGGCTCGACTCGCGATTCGAGGCCCAGAGGAGCGACTCCCATGTTGAGGCGGCGAAGAATGGACGGGGTGGCAGAACACCCGCCTCCGACAGCCGAACCGACGGCCATGCCATCCGCTGGTGCGGCGACCGCGTTCAACCGTTATCGGATGATCGAAAAACTGGTCTCGATCGGTGACGACTTCTTCATCCAAAACGACCTGGGCCAGCGCGTCTTCAAGGTTGACGGCAAGGCGTTGCGGCTGCGGGACACGCTGTGTTTCCGGGACATGGCGGGCAATGAGATCTGCAAGATCCAGCAGCGGATGGCCCGCATCCGGGACACGATGGAGATCGAGGGCCCGGACGGCCGCCGGCTGGCGATGGTGCATAAAGCGATGATCACACCGCTCCGTGACCGCTACACCATCAAGCTCGAAGGCGGTCCCGATCTCGATGTTCAGGGCAACATCCTGGCGCACGAGTATCGCATAGGCAATGTGGCCACGGTCTCGAAAAAGTGGTTTCGAGTGCGCGATTCCTATGGGGTCGAGATCGGCCCGGGACAGGGCGATGTCGTGATTCTGGCCGCCACTGTCTGTATCGATCAGATGTCACACGATGCTCGCTAGAGGTGATCGGGATGGCCTCTGACGTGATCTACGGGCCAATGCAACTGCTCGTGATTGGCTTCGGTCAGGCGGCGTTGCCGCTCGATTTTGTCAATCAGCTGCGACGCCTCAGGGATGATGGGGTCATCCGCCTGGTCGACGCGGTCTACGTCGCGAAGGACGAACACGGTGACTTGACCGAGATTCGCGTGACTGACTTTAGCGAGGAGGAGATGGCTATCTTCGGCACGCTTGCCGGGGCTCTGTTTGGTTTTGGAGCGGCGGGCGAAGATGGCGCGGTGGTGGGCGCCGTAATCGGGGAGATGGCCGCCGAGGCCGAAGAATTTGGACTCGACAGCGACGACATGGATGAGATCGCCGACCGAATCCCCCGTGGCTCGTCGGCGGCTTTCATCCTCCTGGAGCATCTCTGGGCGATAGGACTCAAGGAATCGCTGCGGAATACGAACGGCGCCGTCATCGCGCACGGCTGGCTGACACCTGCCACGCTGATCGCGATGGGTGAGCAGGCGGCCGCGGTGGCCGAGGCCGGAGACTGAGTCCGACGTCGCACGCAGTAGTGAGGGAACCACGCGTCGTTAAGATCGCCCCTGCAGCACAAGGAGCATTGCCGTGTACGGTACGGAGACGTTTCTCTGGTTCATCCTCGCCATCTTCTACATCAGTTGCCTCTTCACCGTCTGTATCATGACGTTTCGCAAGGGGCACACGCTGCTGGGCATCATCGGCATCTTCTTCCCGATTCTCTGGCTCATCGGCGCGTTCATACCTCCCAAGCCAGGATCGCGCTTTGATGTTGAGCAGCGGATGGCATACCAACGACAAGTCGCCGAATACACGAGATGATCAGCCCGGACTCAGTCGGCGAAGAGACCGAGCGTAGGCATCGACGTGGACGCTCCGACCGATCTCCGGCTGGAGTCAGCGCCGGACAACGAAGCACCCGTGTCCGAGCACGACGCCCCCCTTGCCGTACGCAAGGCGGCTATGCTGACTGCCGGGATTGGGCTCGTTCACGCGCTCCTGTTGATGGCCGGGGCCTTCGCGCTCAAGACGCAGACTCCAGGCATCGACGCAACTGACGAGGAACTAGTCGCCTTCTATCAGGACCCGGACCAGCGCCGGGTTGTCGTCGTGGCGGGGTTGTATCTCATCCCATTTGCCGGAATCGCGTTTGTCTGGTTCTTCGTCGCGTTGCGCATGTGGCTCAGCGCTAGCGCTCCCCGCTTGAACGTCATGCTCTCCAATGTCCAATTGGTAAGCGGCATCATCTACACGACACTCATCCTGGCGGCTGGCGGCGCGATGTCTGTCACTGCCGCGACTGTCGAGCTGTCAGACAAGGTATTTGATCCGTTGCTCGCCCGCCAGTTCCCGCAGTATGGAGCCTCGCTGCTCCTTGTGTTTGCGATGCGCATGGCGGCGATGTTCGTCCTCACGACCACGAATCTCGGGCGGCTGTCCGGCATCCTTCCGCAGTGGTTCATCTGGGTGGGATTCGTTATGGCCGCCGGGCTGCTCCTCACGGCGTCCTTCAGTTCGTGGCTGGTCTTCGCCTTTCCAGCGTGGATCCTCACATTCTGCGTCGTGCTCATAGATCGAGCCCGGAAGATCTCGCGCGATCTGGTGGTTACGGAGCCGGGCGAACTGAGGCGGTTGCGACGAGTCGCTCGATCGTGACTCCGCTGGTCCAGAGAGCAGTCTGTTCGGAACGCGTTGCTTCACGATCGTTGCCTGTTTCACCTCTCATTTTCCGAGTACCTGCTTGCGCCGATTGAACCGCACGCAGCTGGTTGTGAATACGTCTTTTGGCGCATGCCACTGAGACCCCACCCTGGCTAAGCTCTCACTGCTGCCGCTGTTCAATGACGCAGGCCGACCTCCGGTCATGCACCGGCGCGCATGCTGAGCCGGCCGGTTTGCGGGCGCCTTGCCAAGGCGAGCTCGCAGCGGCCAGTCCGCCACTGGAAGGCCGAGCCTGTGCCCTGGTTGTTCATGGGTGACTGGCACGGGCCACCATGCGATCACCGAACCCGACCTGGTGGTGCTGGCGACGCTGCAGACCTGGTGGCGGTCGCTCGAGGACCCGGCCGGAACGGATGCGTGGAGGAGTTGTGACGATGGCTGCCGCCGTGAAGTCGAAAGGCAAGAAAGGGAAGAAAAACCAGCAGGTGGTCATCGCCGACAATGGATCCGCTCCGCACGAAGCGAAGCCCCCGATGACGGCTAAGGAATTCGAGCGAGAGCTCGTGCCACTGCAAGAAGAGCTCGTCAAGGTCCAGGAGTGGGTCAAAGCCACGGGCGCGAAGATCTGCATTGTGTTCGAGGGCCGCGACGCCGCCGGCAAGGGCGGAACGATCAAGCGCATCACCGAACGGGTCAGCCCGCGGGTCTTCCGCGTGGTCGCACTGCCGGCGCCGACCGAACGCGAGAAATCACAGATGTACATTCAGCGCTACGTCCCGCACTTTCCGGCGGCAGGCGAGGTCGTTATCTTCGACCGGAGCTGGTACAACCGGGCCGGGGTCGAGCGGGTGATGGGGTATGCCACCGAATCGCAAGTGCAAGAGTTTCTTCGCCAGGTGGGGGACGTTGAACGGGCGATGGTCGGCTCCGGCATCATCCTGATCAAATACTGGCTCGAAGTCGGCCAGGAGGAGCAGACGCGACGCTTGCAAGATCGCATCGACGACGGTCGCAAGACGTGGAAGTTGAGCCCGATGGACCTGGATTCATACGGTCGCTGGTACGACTATTCCCGGGCGCGCGATGAGATGTTCGCTGCCTCCGACAGGCCGGAAACACCGTGGTATGTCATCGATTCCAATGAGAAGCGCCGGGCGCGGCTCAACTGCATTGCCCACCTGTTGAGCTTGATTCCGTACAAAAGTGTAGCGCGGCCGAAGGTCACGCTGCCCAAGCGCAAGGCTGCCGATGGCTACGTCGAGCCGAAATATCCCTACCGCTTCGTCCCGCAGCGCTACTGAACTCCAGCTATCTTGCCCCGGCCCGCCATCCGGGCCGGTGAAGAGGAGCATCAACTGCTCGGTTCAGCCAAGCGAGCGGATGGTGCTCTTCTTCATCCATCGTCGTTTTTCGACGACGTGGCGCGATATCCGATGAACTCGCAGCGCTTCGGCGATCGGTCCATTCACCGCCAAGATCACCGCATGACGCGAATACTCCATTGGTCGCTACCCGCTACGACCCGCTGCGTGCCAAGATGGAGACCCCGACCGGTCTGGTCGAGGCGCCATGATCGTGCGTTGGGATTTGCCAGCCCGAACGGTCGGTGAGCCAAAGAAAGGAGTCGCACGTGGCGAGCACGCTTGCAGTCATCGCGTATCCCGAGCAGGACACCGCCGGTGAGGCGGCGGCCGCGCTCAAGCGGATGCAGGATGAGTTCATGATTGACCTGCAGGACGTCGCCTGGGTCACCAAGACGCAGAACGGCAAGATGAAGCTGCATGAGGGGACCAGCCTGACCGGCGCCGGCGCCGCTTCTGGTGCGTTGTGGGGGTTCCTGTTCGGCCTGCTCTTTTTCGTTCCCGTCCTGGGGATGGCCGTGGGAGCAGCCACCGGCGCCCTGGCCGGACACCTCAGCAACTATGGGATCGACCACAAGTGGATTAATGAGGTGGCAAACTCCATCCCACCGGGCGGGTCGGCGCTCTTTGTCATGGCCCGCGATACGAACCAGGAGCGGGTCCTGCCGGAGATGGCGAAGTTTGGCGGCACCGTGCTCAAGACGAACCTCACGAGCGAGCAACAGCAGGCGCTCGAAAACGCGCTGTCCCCGTCTGCTGCCTAGGAGTGGGCGCCGCCGCGAGGTGACCGGGGAGTCGGTCATCACGAATCGGCGGCTGAAGGTGCAGCGCAACTGCCGTGTGGAGAGCAGGCAACATGCGGAACAGAGGAAGCAGGGCAAGAGTTCGCAGGTGTACCGGCGGCGTCATGGTGCTCGTTGCCGCCATGGTGGCCATGCTGCTCGGACCGGTCGGACGAGTGCCCGCGGCAGCTCAGGACGATCTGGGGGACCAGACGCGGGTGGTGGTTCTGCACGCCGACTGGAGCCTGGACCAGATCGACGTCTACATCAACCACGAAGA
>JAICRA010000153.1 GCA_025937615.1 Thermomicrobiales bacterium
AAGATGATTGACAACGTGCTGCGGTTGGAGGAAACGAGCGCCCGCGACATCATGGTCCCCCGCGTCGATATCGTCGCCGTCGCGGAAGATGCGTCATCGCAGGATATCGTCGACGCGATCACGGAGAATGGCCACTCCCGCTTGCCGGTGTTCCGGGAGTCGATCGACGAGATCGTGGGGATCCTTTACGCCAAGGATCTCTTGCCGTTCGTGATCGGCTCGACCCGGACGCTGCCGATCAAACAGCTATTGCGCCCGGCCTACGTCGTTCCCGAATCGAAGCGGCTCGACGATCTCCTCGCGGAGCTGCGTCGCAACCGGGTCCACATCGCCGTCGTGGCGGACGAATATGGCGGCACCGCCGGGCTCGTTACTATCGAAGACATCCTCGAAGAGATCGTGGGCGAGATTCAAGACGAATACGACGAAGAGCTAACGCTCCTCGAACCGGTCAGCGAAAGCGAGGTCATCGTTGACGGTCGCCTTCCTATCGAGGAGATCGAGGAAGCACTGGGGGTTGCAATCACCGGGGAAGACGATCCCTACGGCACGGCAGCTGGATTCGTCCACTGGCATCTCGACCGCATGCCACAGCAGGGCGACCACTTCGATGCGCACGGGATCCGAGCGGAGGTCCTCGACGTCGAAGGCAATCGCTTGCGCCGTTTGCGCTTGACTCGGATCGCCGCCGACGAACTTCCGCAGGAAACTCCAGACGCTGCATCGCGCGAAAATGCGACGTCACTCCTCCCCGAGGCGTGACTCACGATCCAGTCTGGGTGATTCATCACTACGACAGTGTCACCAGCACCATGGAGGTTGCGAGCCGATTCGCCGGGTTCGGCGCGCGGGAGCGGACGGTCGTCGTGAGTACCGAGCAGACCTCGGGGCGCGGCCGAGGAGGCCGACCATGGCACGCCGCGGCGGGGAGCGCGGTTTTCGCCACCCTCATTTTGCGCCCGCCGGTTGCGGCTCACCGGCTCTCGACTCTGCCCCTGATTGCGGGAGTGGCCATCGCGGAAGCAATCGAGCGCATAGCCGGCTGCTCTGCCTCATTGAAATGGCCGAACGACGTCTGGCTTGGTGCAGATCCAAATTTCACAAAGGTAGCGGGGATCCTCGTCACAACGAGCCTGCGCGGTGACGGGGTCGAGCATGCGTTGGTCGGTATCGGCATCAACGTTCTTGGGTCCGCCCACGACCTGCCCCCGGGAGCCACGACCATCCAGGCGGCCACCGGAGTCACCACCACTCCGAACGCGGTACTTCATGACGTGCTCGAGCGGTTCGAGGAGGGGTATGTCGCCTTCGTTGCGTCGAATGGCCGGCCGCCTCTCGATACCTGGCTGGCTCGAGCGGCGCTCCTCGGCGAGGTCGTTTCCCTCGAGGATGCCGGCCAGCCACGCACGGGAACCTACGTTGGAATCGCTGAAGACGGCGGACTTCTGCTCCAGGAGCCGGGACACCCGGTTCGTAAAGTTGTGGCTGGTGACCTGGTGCGCGGACCCCGCGTCTCCTCGGAACCTGGCTAGTCCTCCTTGCGCTCGGTCAGTGTTCCCCGCAGCTGCCGCTCGGCGGTCCGGCCCGGCGGATGGAACAGGAGATCCATCGCGATCCAGACCGTCCGCGAGAACGGGAAGAGGGCCACCGGAAAGGCAATCGCGAGCGCGACGGCGATGAGTTCTTGCCAGATCAGATCGAGGTGCCGAAGATCAGTCTTGAAGATCAGGAAGATCGCCAACCCCAGTCCGAGGAATTCGGCGACGATCAGATTTAGGGCATAGGCGCCGAGAAAGTAGCCTTCCTCCCGCTCGAACCGGACTCCGCACCTCGGGCACCGCTCGCGCAGCGCGAAGTAGCCGTCGTAGACACCAGGGCTGCCGCAATACGGGCAGCGCCGGGTGAGCGCCCTTCCCATGGTCACCAAGAACCGGTTCCAGGTGGCCCGAGGCAGGCCCCACAACTCTGTCCGCGGGCCCGGTTCGGTGCTCAAGTTGAAATCCCAATCAATTTTTTGCGTTGCGTACTTCGGTGGTAAGTGCGGGAACGACTTCGAAGAGATCGCCGACGATCCCGAATGACGCAATCTTGAAGATCGGCGCATCCGGATCGCGATTGATCGCCACGATGTAGTCCGACCCCTGCATCCCCACGTTGTGCTGCACGGCGCCGCTGATACCGACGGCGACGTAGAGGCGCGGCGAGACCGTTCTGCCCGTTTGTCCGATCTGCTCGTGGTGCGGCCGCCAGCCGGCATCGACGACCGCCCGCGTTGCCCCGACCGCCGCGCCAAACGCGTCCGCAAGCTCTTCGACCATCGTGAAGTGAGAGGGTTCTTTCAGCCCTCGCCCTCCGCTGACGATGACCTCTGCCGAGTCGAGGCGGGACGCGCCGCTCCCTTTCGACGTCGTTTCGACGACGGAAACACGCAAGTCTTCCTCCGTCAGCGCCACGTCGAGCATCTCGACGACCGGCTCGGTCCGACCGGACTCGGCTTTGGTGAAGCTCCCGGAGCGCACGGTCGCCATCGCCGGCCCCTGGCCGGGAAACGTGATGTGCGTCAACGCGCGGCCGCCAAGCACCGGCCGCGTGGCGGTCAATGCGCCACTATCGACGGCAAAGCTCACACAGTCGGCGGCTAGACCGGCGCCGAGCCGGGCCGCGACCAGCGGCGCGTAATCGCGACCAGCGGTCGTTCCCGGAATCAGGACGACTGCCGGCTCAGTCACGGCAATAGCCTGTGTCAGCGCGGCGGCGCCCGGCGA
Organism: Thermomicrobiales bacterium; assembly: GCA_025937615.1. The sequence goes on from JAICRA010000153.1 coordinate 2,766, forward strand.
CGGCGTCAGGCCGGCAAATCGCTCGTCGTCGGCGATCAGGACCCGATCCGCCCCGCCGCTAGCCCAGGTTCGCGCCGTGGCGGCGATCCCAGCTCCGACGAAGAGCCCGGTGACTTTTCCACTACCCAGGCCACTCGCGACCTGTCGCGCCGCGGTAAGCATTTCCCAGGAGATGGGACGCGCCGATCCGTCGGCAGCGGCTTCGCCGACTACGAGGACGTTCCCGCTTCCCTGCACCGCATCCTCCATCATCGCTGGGGCCGGCCGGCACTCCAGATCAAATGAGTTTCTGCTCTTGCAACCACTCCACTAGCTGTTTGGCCGCCTCGGTCGCGGGAACGTCCTGGACGATGGTGCCTGCCACCGTTTTCGCCGGCACGTGGGGTGCGTCCCAGGCGAGGCGCCGCTCGGTCGGAACGCGAGCGGCGAGGGTCTCGATCGGTTTCTTCTTCGCGGCCATGATCCCTTTCAGGGATGGCAGTCTCGGCTGGTCGAGACCTGTCGACGAGAGCAGGACCGCCGGCAACGTCGAGCGGACCGTCTGATACCCATCTTCCATGTCGCGCCGCGCCCGCAGTCCGTCCTCGTCGATCTGGATCTCGACCACGTTGGAGATGACCGGCATCTTCAACAACTCGGCAACCTGCGCTCCGACCTGCCCGGCCTCATAGTCGTCCGACGTTTGCCCGGCGATGACCAGGCTGCAATCGAGGGGTCGCAATGCATCGGACAAGATCGCGGCTATACCCAGCGTATCGGTGGCATTGACATCCTCTAATTCGAGATGGATCCCACGATCGGCGCCCATGGCCAGGGCGCGGGTAATGACGTCTCTCACCGACGCCGGGCCCGCAGCGACCGTGGTGACCTCCCCACCGAACGATTCTTTCAGTTGCAGCGCGGCTTCGACGGCGTACTCGTCGTAGGAGCTCATGCCGAGCTGGGCGCTGGGCACGATCCGGCCATTGCCGCGATCGATCCGCATTGCGTTCATGTCGGGGACTTGTTTGATGAGCACCGCGATCGTGAGCGGTCCAGCACCTGGCATCGCGTGAGTGGCTCTCCCTGACCCCGCTCATGCAGCGGGAGCTGCATGGGCGTAAACCTGTTCTTCCCGACCCGGAATCATACCAGTGGTCAGGAAACGGACCGGGGCGCGCTCACGTCGCGAGGCTTTCTCCCAGCGCGAGATGAATGTGCAGCGCGAGCTGCAGCCGCATGCGGAGACCCGCATCATCGAGGTCATATCCCGTGATATCGCGGATGCGGTCGAGCCGGTACAGGACAGTGTTGCGATGGACGCCAAGGCGTTCCGCTGCTTCCTTCGGGCTCCCGTTCGCCGCGAAAAACGCGTCCAGCGTGCTGACCAGATCGGATTTGTTTTCTCGATCATAGGCCAGCAGTTCGCCGAGCGACTGCGCGTAGAGGTCGCTCAGCTCTGGGAGCCCTTCAGCCGCAAAGATCAGCCGATAGACGCCAAGATCGCCGAACAGCGTCAGATGCCCAGGGCCTTGCATTCGACGGCCGAGGAGGAGCGCCTGGCGGGCCTCGGCATGGGATCGACGGATCCCTCCGATCCCGTCCCGCATGGTGCCCACTCCGACCGAGATGGCGG
>JAICRA010000217.1 GCA_025937615.1 Thermomicrobiales bacterium
GCGTCCGGCGTGGTCCTTGCGGTTGACCCACCAGGTGAAGTTCATCATCAGCTTGTGGAAGACGCGCTCGAGGAATTCACGGTCGGCCGCGCCGTTGATCGCGGCATCGATCTGGTAGACGCACCAGGCGGCCCAGGCGAGCACGGGCGGATTGACGTCGTCGAAGGCCCACTCGTAGGCCGGAACCTGCCCGTTCGGGTGCATGTACCACTCGCGCAAGAGGAGATCCAACTGTCGCTTGGCGAAACGGGGATCAATCCGGGCGAAGGCGATGCAGTGAAAGGCGAGGTCCCAGGCGGCGTACCATGGGTACTCCCACGTATCGGGCATCGAGACGACATCGGCGTTGTTGAGGTGGCGCCAGCCCGCGTTGCGACCACGCTTGCGGGAGGCGGGTGGCGGAGGTCCGGCCGGATCGCCGTCAAGCCACTGACCAACGTCGTAGTAGTAGAACTGCTTGCTCCAGATCAATCCGGCGTAGGCCTGCCGCTGGATCATCCGCGCCTCCGCGTCGAGCCCGGCGGCAAGCGGGGCATAGAACGCATCGGCCTCGGCGATGCGGGTGGCGAAAATCGTCTCGACGTCGGCGAAAGGATCAGAGTCTGGATCCCGTCGCCGTGTCGCACAGAGACGGAGCAGCACTGACTCGGTCTCGCCCGCTGGGATCGTGGCGACGTAGTGGGCGGCGACCTTGGTGCCGACCTCGTTGGGATTGATTGCCTCAGCACGACCATGGACGACGGCCTCGTTGATGCCGTCCTTGACGTACGGCGTGCGGTTCGGCATGCCCCACAGCCGCTGGCTGTTGCTCTCGTTCTCGGTGAAGAGCAATACCGGCTCCCCCGCACAGGCCAACCAGTACTCGCCGAGCCGATCGTGAGTGGCCTGAATGAGGCGGTAATCGCTCGAGCTCTCAGCCGCCACCGGCCTCTGGGATCCCCTGTCCATTGAGCTGGGGGAGGGAGAGGCGGCACGGAGCATGGGCCGCTGCTGATCGTCGCAGGGATCCCAGGCCCACTCATTGCGGAACCAGAGAGTCGGCAGCAGGTGGAGCGTGGCTGCCTCAGGCCCGCGATTCGTCGCACCCAGGCGAATGAGGAGATCGTTGGGCGCCGTCTTGGCGTACTCGACGACGATGTCGAAGTAGTGATCCTCTGCAAAGACCCCGGTGTCGAGGAGCTCGAACTCGGGTTGGTCCCGACCCCGCCGGCGGTTCTCCTCCACGAGTTCGGTGTAGGGGAACGCCCGCTGCGGATACTTGTAGCTTCCCTTGAGGTAGCTGTGGGTTGGAGTGGCGTCGAGGTAGAAATAGGCCTCCTTGGCGTCCTCGCCGTGGTTGCCTTCGGGACCGGTCAGACCGAAAAGCCGCTCCTTGAGGATGGGGTCCTTGCCGTTCCAGAGAGCGAGGGCGAAGCAGAGGCGGGCCTGGCCGTCGCTGATGCCAAGCAGGCCATCCTCACCCCAGCGGTAAGCACGAGAGCGGGCGTGGTCATGCGGGACATCGTGCCAGGCTGCACCATCAGGTGAATAGTCCTCGCGCACGGTGCCCCACTGTCGCTCGGCCAGGTATGGTCCCCAGTAATCCCAACGCACCCCATCGACGCGCCCCTCGGACAGCCGTTGGCGCTCTGGATCGAGGGTAGGAACTGGCGGCGAGCCTGTGACGGACCGATCAGCCATCCCGCGTACCTCCATACGCGATAACGACCGGGAGACTGGTTCTTCGGGCGGCTTTCGCAGCGAAGCGACCGGCGTCGCGATTCTACCCCGCGTCTTGCCCAGCGTGGCGCGGATTGCGTGAAAATACGGAGGGCAGGGAAAACGCCTGCCCGAACGTCCGCCTCAGACCTGAGGAGATGAATTTCGTTTCCGCGCGCCACCGCGACTCGGCGAGATTCCGAACGCCGCCCCTGGCGGGAAACCGTATCGAGAATAATTCTGTCTCTCTGTCTCGGAATTGCGGCAGTAACACCAGGCTTTCGGATACACTACTGCGTACGTACGCGGAGATTCTCCGATCTTCGCTCGTGCTGAGTTCGCCCGTGCTTACAATGACACAGGTGTCGCGATGCGCTCCGGGTCGATCCGGACGCTGTGCGATTGTGGTGAAGGAGCATGCATGGCCGGCGTCTCGGAAATCCACCCTCGACCTCAATTGCAGCGACCGAGTTGGGAGTCGCTCGATGGGCGCTGGGATTTCGCGCTCGATCCGGATGGTGACTGGTCGCTCCCCGGCGAGGTCACCTGGGATCGAACGATCAACGTTCCCTTTGCGCCGGAGACGCTGCTGAGCGGAGTCGCCGCCGAGGGATTCTTCCGCTCGTGCTGGTACCGGCGCACCGTCGAGATTGCCCCGGTGGTGGGTGGCCAGCGGATATTCCTCATGTTCGGGGCGGTCGATCACTCCGCTCGCGTGTGGGTCGACGGGACGTTCGCGGGCTGTCACGAAGGCGGATACACGCCGTTTGAGATCGACATTACCGATTTCCTGCTCCCTGGAACGGAGCATGAGGTCATTGTCTGCGCTGAGGACGACCCGCACGACCTGGCCAAGCCGCGCGGCAAGCAGGACTGGCAACTCGAACCCCATTCCATCTGGTATCCCAGAACGACCGGTATCTGGCAAACGGTCTGGCTGGAGCGACGCCCAGCCTCCTGGATCGACTCGTTGCGGTGGATACCCGGACTCGCGGCCTGGGACATTGCCTGTGAGGTCGTCACCGAGGGGGAGTACCGGGAAGACCTGCGGCTCGAAGTCATCCTGACGGCACTGGTCGAAGACACGGAGCGCCGGCTGGCGCACGATGTCTACTCGGTCGTCTCCGGCGAAGTGCACCGTCGCATCGCGCTCTCCGATCCCGGGATCGACGACTTCCGCAATGAGCTGCTCTGGAGCCCGGCGTCACCGACCTTGATCGACGCCACGCTGCGACTGCTGGGACCGGACGGCGAGGTCATCGATGAAGTCTTCAGTTACACGGCGCTGCGCGCGGTTGGTGTCGAAGGGGACCGGTTCGTTCTCAATAACCGGGCCTTAGAACTGCGACTGGTGCTGGATCAGGGGTACTGGCCCGACAGTGGCATGACGGCGCCGGATGGGACCGCACTGCGGCGCGATGTCGAGCTGGTCAAGGCGATGGGGTTCAATGGCGTTCGCAAGCACCAGAAGATCGAAGATCCACGGTACCTCTACTGGGCGGACCGCCTGGGTCTGCTGGTCTGGGAGGAGATGCCCAGCGCCTATCGCTTCACGCTGACCAGTATCGATCGCCTTGTCACAGAGTGGACCGCGGCGCTGCTCCGCGATGTCAGCCATCCAAGTGTCGTCACCTGGGTGCCGTTCAATGAGTCGTGGGGGGTGCCGGACCTGCCAACGCACCCGCCGCAGCAACACTTTATCCAGGCCCTCTACCACCTAACGAAGGCGCTCGACCCGAGCCGCCCCGTCGTTGGCAACGATGGATGGGAGAGCGCCGAGACCGACATCATCGGTGTCCATGACTACGATGAAGACCCGGCTCGCATCCATCAACGGTACTGGGGACACGAGGACATCCCGACTATCCTGCGCCGGGTGCGTCCCGGTGGTCGCCTCTCCACCCTGGGGGGGCACGAGCCGACCGGTCAGCCCGTCGTGCTCACCGAATTTGGCGGGATCGCCTACGCTCCGCCCGA